>JBAWVS010000027.1 GCA_037147175.1 bacterium | reverse complement strand
TAGTGCTTTCGCAAAAAATATTTCATTTCTTAATTACTTTTTCAGAGCACTATAGAGTTATAAAAGCAAACCGGCTACTATCATAAGAATTATTGTAGCAAGACTCAAGCCTGTACTTGCAAGTTGACTGTTTTTCAGCAAGTTTGCATCTTTGTAAATTTCATTGGAAGGACGGGCTTTTATAACAGTTGCAAGCCTTTCTATCCTTTCATCCATTGCGTAATTATTTGAAGAATTTTTAAAAAGGTATTGTTCAAGTCTTGCAACTCTTGTTTCTGTTGTATCGTTCGGATAAACCTGATTCAAAAGCTTTTTTTCCATCTGGTTAAGCAGGTTGTTTAATGATTCTTCACTCGAAGACGAAGAATCGTTTTCAGAAGAACTCTTTGATGATGAAGCGGAATTATCTTCTTCTTCGACAGAATTATTATTTGATTCTATCGTTGCTTTGCTCAAATCATCAACCCTGTCGCTCAAACTTTTTTTTGAAACAGTGCCGAAAAGCTTGCTCTCAAGACGACCAAGCCTGTTATAAATGTCTTCTTTAGGATAGCTGCTGCCTAAAACCCTCAATTCTATTTTATCAACAGTAGGATAATCTTCAGAAATATCAGTTTTGTTCTGAACAGGTATTATCGCAGGTGAAAAATCTCTTAATATAGAGGATTTTGCTGTATTTTGATTAACTAAAAATAATAAGAATATGCATAAGAAAATAAACAAATATTTTGTTTTCATTATTTTTATCTACCCCCTCACCCCTTGAAGGAAGAACTTTTATTTGTCATTAATTATCGCATATATGTTGTTTTTTAAAATCGCCCTATGCTATAACCGGTCTGGATAATGCTTTAATAATCTCCCCTGTATCTCTTTTTTTGCCGACTATAAGATAATAAAAATCATCTTCAATTTTTATATCAGCATTAGAAAAATTAGGGTAGCATAACAAATTTTTTGAGCCGGAAGTTTGTCTTATGTCAGAAAATAATTTCATATTAAATTTATCGTAAATTTCCCATATTTCGACATTTGACCAGCGTGTTTGATTTTGTGTCGCAAGCTCTTCCCTGAATTTTTTCATTTCACTTTCGGGAAAGTATGATTTATAAAGAGGGCTTCTTGCTATAGGCAGTTTGAAAAGTTTTTGTTTTTGCAATGTTTTTGAATAAGGAGCTATTTGAATAAGTTCCTCGGTAATCTTAATTTTTTTTGTGATATTAATTTGTTTTTCGTCAAAAGCATTGATTTTATTAGAAATTTTTATCAAAATGTTTTCTCTTGAAAATTGTTTAAGATTTGAAATAAATTTAAGCGGATAATCTCTTAAAATAGTTATCAAGTTTAAATTTAAATTTTTCCATTTAACAAAATTTTCAAACTTTGGAAGTTCTTTTAACCTTATTTCAGGATGAATTTTCAAATTCCTGATCAAAGCGTAAGTGGGATTAATTTCCCGCAGTTCAGGCTCTTTGATTTCTAAAGCGTTAAAACGTATTTTAGTGTAAAAATCTTTGAAATCTTTTGACTTAATTTGAGGATTAAACCCGTTAAATTTTGACAAAATATTAAAATAAGCCCGACTGTAAAAAATTTTTTTAGTCTTAGACTTTTTATTTTCAGAAGAAGTTTTATTAAAAAATGAGTTCATTTCTGCTTTTAAATTTCTTGATTGCAGATGAGTTCTAAAGTTTTTTGAACCCGCGCAATCGGTTCGTCAACGTCCATAAAATGTCCTGCTTCTACAAGCATATTAACAATAGAGTCAAATACTGCACTTTCACATTCGAAATTTTCGGCAAAAAGCAATCTGACGGGACATTTTGCATGAGAAGTCTGAAGCAGAACTTCGTTTTTCTTGATTTTTTGAAAATCCCCGACTGTTGATAAAGGAGAAGCTTTTGTTGAAGAGATTCTGACAATGGGGATTTTGGCGTTTTTATATGTAAGAATGTCTTCATCTTCGATAAATAAAGCGGATATATCCTGAGAAAGTGCTTTTATCAGGCTGTCTGTAATAACATCAATTTTTAAGTATTTTTCTAACCCTTCTCCGTAGAGAACCTGTTGGATTTTTGTCGGAACTATCGGGTCAGTATATCTGAATTCCAGAGGAAAACCTTTGTAATCCGTAATTAAAATCGCTCCCAGATAACCTTTTGAGCTGGAAGAGTATGCTACTGCATAAGCCAGTTTTACATTTTCTGCTGCCATAAATTTAAACTTTACTTCTTAAATTAGTATCACGTGAACTTAATAATTTTCTCAGCTTCATAATAGCTTGAGCATGGAGCTGGCAGACTCTTGATTCTGAAATTGTCAGAGTTGCACCTATTTCTTTCAGTGTCATATTTTCATGATAATACAGAGCAAGTATCATTCTTTCTCTTTCAGGAAGATTACCCAGCGCTCTTGAGAGTTCATTTTTTACATCTCTGTTTTCCATCATTGCTAAAGGGTCACTGGCGTTTTTATCCTGAATTGTGTCTATAATCTCAACGCCTTCGCCTGATGAATCTTTTCTTTCATAAATTGAAATCATATTATTGCTTTCCATTTCCGCCATAGAAGCTTCTACTTTTTCTTTAGGAAGTTCGAGTTCTCTGGCGATTTCGTCTGTGCTTGGCTGTCTTCCGAGTTTGCCCTGCAAAGAAGCAATTGCTTTGTTGATACTCTTAAATCTTTTCTGCGCACCGCGTGGAACCCAGTCAAGACTTCTAATTCTGTCGATTATTGCTCCTCTGATTCGCAAAAGGGCATAAGTTTCGAATCTAACGCCTCTTGTCGGACAGAATTTTTCTATTGCGTCAATAAGTCCTTCCACTCCATATCCTGCGATGTCTTCTGTTGAAATAGTGTTCGGCAAGCTTATTCTTAAGCGTCCGACCACATATTTAATCAAATAAATATACTGAATTATTAATTTATCCCTGATTTCTTTACTTGTTTTATCCAGAACAAACTGCGCCCATACTTTGTCTATATCAGCATCAGAGAGCTTCTTGGTCTTGTTTTTATCTATGCCGAAATTAAAACCCGATGTATTTTCCATTTAACTTGTTCTTCCCTAACCCGATATTTACTTAATCTTCCCAAAATTTATTATTTTATTTTTAATTAAAACCCTTACTTAATTGTATTCAGGTATGAATATAAAGCATCATTCAAATACCGTATTTGACTGCATATTAAAGAAGACAGCGTAAAGAAAGAAGCGGATAGAACAATGCTGTCCGCTTCTTTCTTTAACTATTTAATTAATTATCAAATATCAAACTAATGGCTAAAATGGGTTTTTTTAAGATTTTTTGATGCGTTTAATAATTTAAGAGGCTGGTCAATTTTAAGATAATCATAGGCGCATGTTATAAGCTTAAATAAATCGTCCCATCTGCACTGGTTTTCTTTTTGTTTAAGCAGGTTTTGACCGATTTTCATGTAATACGTGCTTGTTTTGTTAAAGCTTTTAATTCCGTTCGGTGCAGGGACTATTTCTTTCAAAAATTCGAAACCGATTTTGTTTTGATCGCAGTAATTAATTAATGGCTTGATTACAGCGTGTTCCTGATATTTGTTGCGAAGATTTTCAATCTCTATTTCTGCAGTTGTCAAGCTTCCGTCCTCCTTTTCTAAAATTAACCAATAAACATTGTAAATATTTATGCCGGCATTTAAATGGATTGATCGAAACTTATTGAAACGCTTTAAGTCTAAGTTATTGTTAGTTTATTCTCTTTAAAAATTAATATCTTTATGTATTAATTAAAGATGTACAGAGATGAATTGATTAAAATATTTATATTTTTTCTTACAAATTATTATATCATTTTTTTGAATTTATTAAATATAAAGTATGTTAATTTTTTAGAATAATAAAAGGTAGCTACAAGTGGATACAAGAAGAACGGCAGCAAGAGAATTAGCCCTATTAACTTTTTCTCAATTAAGTAAAAATATTACTAAATGGGAAAATAAAGACATAGTCGAAATCATAGAAAAATCAGTAGAATCTTTGACAAAAGAAGCCGAACATAATTTACAGTCTTCGGTTAGAGAACTTGGTGTTATCCGTGAGTTTGTACAAACTTATGAAATTGACCATGCTGATAATCTGGAAAGACCTATGGATGCGTCAATAATTCCTGTATCAATCCCCATGACTTCTGATATGATTGGAAGAATTGACATGCTTTTAGATGCGGCAGAAAAAATATATTTTGCTATGGACATAGTTCAGGTGGCTGCTATGTCCGAAAGAGAAGATGTTAAAAAATATTCTGTTAAACTTGCTAAAACATTTATTGAAAATAAAGAAAGTGTAGATGACCAGATAAAAGAGCATTCAAAAGGTTGGGATGTTGACAGGCTTTTAAAAATTGACAGAGATATCCTCAGAATTTCAATAACAGAGCTTTTGTATTTTGATGATATTCCTGCAAGTGTTTCTATAGATGAGGCTGTCGAGCTTGCGAAAAAATACGGTACAGATGAAAGTTCAAGTTTTATTAACGGTATTTTAAGACAGGTCTATGAATTTAAGAAAAAATTAGGCAGACGGCCTTCCTGAGTTCTTCTGTTTAATGAGGAAACTAAATGTTTAATATATTCAAAAAATTTGTAAAAAAAGAAGAAAATGAAAATCTTCAAGAGCAAACGCAGGTTGATTTTGAAGAAGAAATTCAGCCTGAAGAAGTTGTATTTGTTGAAAAAAATGACGAAGAAGTAGCACCTCAGGAAGACAATTTAAATTTTACGCAAACACCTGTCCAGGATGTTGAAGCAGAACAGGTTTTTCAGACTGAAACTGAAGAAGTATCCAGAGGACTTTTCGGAATTTCTTTTGCGGGATTAAAAGAGGCTGTTTCAAAAACAAGTGAATTTTTTAATACGAATATTCTTTCGCTTGGTGCGGGAAAAGAAGAAATTGACGATGATTTGCTTGATCAAATGGAAGAAAAGCTTATACGCGCAGATGTTGGAGTCGATACAACGGTTTATATAATCGAAAGACTCAGAGAAAACAAAAATAAAATTAAGCCCGACAAATTAGGCGAATATTTAAAAAACGAATTTAAGGACATAATAAAAGCCCCCGGCTCGAATAATTTGATTTTTAAATCAGGACAGCTCAATACCTTCCTGATTACGGGTGTAAACGGTGCAGGGAAAACAACATTAATCGGCAAACTTGCTTATAGATTCAAACTTCAGGGAAAAAAAGTTCTGGTAGCCGCAGGGGATACTTTTAGGGCTGCTGCCGAAGACCAGCTGGAAATTTGGGCAGACAGGGCAGGCGCTGATATAGTCAGACAGGATGGAGCCGATCCGGCTTCTGTTGTGTTCGACTCTATCAAGAAAGCCCGAAGCGAAAATTATGATATTTTGTTGATAGATACCGCAGGAAGACTCCATAACAAATTCAATCTTATGGAAGAGCTGAGAAAAATCAAAAAAGTTATCGACAAAGAAGCCGCAGAATCTCTCGTTGAGTCAATTCTTGTTTTAGATGCGACAACAGGACAAAACGGGCTTAAACAGGCGGAAGTTTTTAAGGAAGCTGTTGATATAACCTCTGTAGGACTTACAAAACTTGACGGCACAGCAAAAGGCGGAGTTATTTTAGGAATTGCAAAAGAATTGAATTTGCCTGTCAAACTCATAGGAGTTGGCGAAAAAATGGAAGATTTAAGAGATTTCAGCGCCGATGACTTCATCGAGGCATTGTTTTAAATTCATAAATTCGTTTAATTGTCATCCTGAGCAAAGCGAAGGATCTGTCTAATGGTGGAGATATTCAAAGGAACAAATAATGGATTTTAAATTTGAAAAATTTAATAAAAATATTACAAATGAAGAACTTATTGAAGATTTAAAAAAAATCGCAGGCATTTTAAATAAAAATACCTTATCAATAAATGAATATAATGAAATAGGCAAAGGGAAATATGATAGTAAAACATTAACAAGAAGATTTGGAAGTTGGAATAAGGCTCTAAACGCTGCAAACCTTGATTTAACATTAGAAATGAACATAAAGGAAGAAGAACTTTTTCTAAATATGTATAATCTTTGGATAAAGATTGGCAGACAACCGCGGCGTAGAGAAATGCGTAAACCTTTATCAAAATATTCCGAATCAGCTTATATACGAAGTTTTGGAAGTTGGAATTTAGCTCTTGAAAAATTTATAGAATATATTAGTGCTGGAATTAACATTAACTATATTGAATCACAGGATTTAAATGAAAATAAATTAATTTCTATAAATAATGAAATTATTCATCAACATAAAACAAAAAGAGACCCCAATTGGCGATTACGATTTTTAGTTATGCGAAGAGATGATTTTAAATGCTTAATGTGCGGCAAAGCGCCGGCTAATTATTCAGGAGTGGAATTACATATTGACCATATAATTCCTTGGTCTAGAGGAGGAGAAACAGTTATAGAAAATTTGCAAACATTATGTTCTGTTTGTAATATTGGAAAAAGTAATTTAACTTGAAATTGTAGTAGTCATTTTGAAGGCTTTTGTCAGAAGAATCTCTCTAGATAACATTTAAAAGCATATATACCAGAATGGACAGATCCTTCGCTTCGCTCAGGATGACAAAACGCGCTCAGGATGGTAAAAGAGACTCAGGATTATAAAAAAACATAATAGATTAAAGAAAACTCTAGAGAGTAAAACACACAAGAGAATAATAAAAAACAGGTAATATTGAATGAAGCAAAAACAATATTATGTATACTTTATGGTAAACTTTGAAGAAACGACTCTTTATATAGGAGTAACAAGTGATTTGGAAAGAAGAGTTTACGAGCACAAAAACAAACTCTTCGAAGGATTTTCTAAAAGATATAATTTGAAAAAACTTGTATATTATGAAATATTTGATGATATAAATTTAGCTATAGAAAAAGAAAAATATTTAAAAGGTAAAACACGAAAATTTAAGAATAATTTAGTTAATAATTTTAATCCTGAATGGAAGGATTTAATAAATGTTTGAAAGTTTATCAGACCGCTTGCAGGAAATAATAAAAACAACCTCGGGTCAAAGTCAATTAACAGAAGAAAATATCGCAGATGCTCTTAGAGAAGTCCGAAGAGCGCTGCTTGAAGCTGATGTAAGCTTGAAGGCCGTTAAATCTTTTATTTCCAATATAAAAGACAAAGCCGAAGGTCAGGAAGTTTTAAAAAGTGTAACACCGGGACAACAGCTCGTTAAAGTCGTTTATGACGAACTCAAAGACCTTTTGGGCGGAGAAAACAAACCTCTTTCCACAGATGGCAAACCTAATATTATTATGCTTTTTGGTCTTCAAGGTTCAGGTAAAACAACTACAGCCGCCAAACTCGGCTTAAGACTCAGAAAAAACGGCAGAAACCCTTTAATGGTTGCGGCTGATGTCTATAGACCGGCGGCTATTAAACAACTTCAATCTCTGGGAAAACAAGTAAATATTCCTGTATTTACAATAGAAGGAAGTACTGACGTCAGGCAAATAGCGACTTCTGCGATAGAACACGCAAAAGAAAACGGATACAATACGGTAATTGTCGATACAGCAGGGCGATTGCAGATTGACACAAGCCTTATGGCAGAGTTGGTAATTGTAGACAGGCTTCTTGAACCTGCGGAAAAGCTTCTTGTGATTGACTCAATGATGGGTCAGGAAGCCGTAAACGTTGCGCAGACTTTTAACGAGCAGCTTGATGTTACAGGACTTGTTTTGACAAAACTTGACGGTGATGCCAGGGGCGGCGCAGCTTTAAGCGTTGTTCATGCGACAGGAAAACCTATAAAATTTGCCGGCATGGGTGAAAAACTGGATGCACTTGAACCTTTTTATCCCGACAGGATGGCTCAAAGAATACTCGGAATGGGCGATATTCTTAGCCTCGTTGAAAAAGCGCAGGAAAATTTTGATATTTCTCAAGCAAAAGAACTTGAGAAAAAAATGCGGACAAAAGATTTTTCTCTTGAAGATTTCATGAAAATGCAAAAACAAATGAAGGCTTTAGGTTCGATTGACCAGATTCTAGGGATGCTACCCATTCCGGGAATTTCCAAAAACGACAGGGAACAAATTGCCCATGCAGGAGAAGGTCAGCTTAAAAAAATTGAAGCGATGGTCAGCAGTATGACCGTAAAAGAAAGACAAAAACCCGAAATACTTAACGCTAACAGAAGAAGAAGAATCGCAACAGGCAGCGGCGTTCAAGTTCAAGACCTGAACAGGTTTTTAAAAGAATTTGAAAAAATGAAAGTAATGATGAAAAAAATGGCAGATATTACAAAAACCGGAAAAATGCCTTTTGGTATGAAAAACCCTCAAGCCATGATGAAAAACATGCAAAATAACGGCGGAAAATTCAGGGGCTTTTAAATCAAGCTCCAGTAAGTCTGATTTTCTATAATATCTTTAGATTTTGTGACTTTTAAGGTTTGTACTTTCTTAAATAACAAAGTGCAAACCATGTTGTCTTTTAGTGCTGTAAAAATCTTTTCAGGAATATTAGGAAAATCATAATCATCTATTGTAGTTGTAAACTCAATAAGCATTGGCACATATCCCGTATTTTTTTTAAAAATCCCTATCATGTTTAATTTTACAGTATTTTTTGTTTAGTGCAAGTGTGTTAAAAAGTTACTAAACAAAAAGATGCAGCTTTCACTGCATCTTTTGCTTGTTGTATTTAATTGTATTAATTAAGAGGTATGTCTAAAGGATCTTTTAAGATAACTTCAATTACGTCACCGGGATTGATTTTGACGTTATCTCCTTTTTTAAATAATGCTACAGTGGATTTAACGGTAAAAATTCCTGCACCGCCTGTAACACCAACAACAAAACCTATTGGAGCAGTCAAAATTACGGGATAGCCGTTATATAATGATTTTCCTTTTTCAAATCCGTATTGTGTTGCACTGATTAAAAAGTTGTTACCCTGCTCTATGTTTTTACTGACAGCGTTTACGTAACCGCCCCCTGCTGAAAGAACTCCGTCAGCACCTAAATATTTAGCGTTGCTGATTTTTACGTTCAAAGGAATTTGTTTGCCCATAGATGTAACGATGTGATCAAAAGCCAGATTTAATTTTCCGCTCCTGCTCAGGTAAGAGTTTCTTTTAACTTCTCCTGACCTGCCTCTTACTATCGTTCCTGCGGGTATAATTACTTTTGTGCCGATGCTGATATCCTGAACCAGAGTCGCTCTAAAATTGTCGCCTAATGTTGTATTGTAGGAATTTACAGGAGTTTCCATTCTCAATTTAAGAGTTGTGCCGGCAGGAACTCTTTCAGACTTAATATCCGCCTGCATAAGATTTGATAAATTGCCCGATGCAAAATTAACAACAGCCGGTTCAGAAGAAGGTATAACCTGCGCAATGCTAATGTTCCCAAAAATCACCGACAAGCCCAGAGATAAGGCTAATAATTTTTTAAATTTTTTCATATTCTGCTCCCAAAATTTTTAATTATAAAACTTGTACAAGTGGTGCTTTTAGTGTTTAAAAATCTAACTCCACTTCTTTATTATTTTAATGACTTTACCTTTTTTTAGCAAATTATTAACAAATGTAAATTTTTCTAATTGTTTTGAATTTAGATAATTTTATATTTGTTTATATAAACAAGAGGAGTATTACAAGATTTAAAAACTAAAAATTAGCGATGGGGTCTTATAGAGATAAATGAGGAGGATTTACGATGGGTATTGCCGCAAGTCAAGCACGTTTAAGTATGATCACAGGATATCAAAGCGATTTAGAATTTGCTATGCAGACAGTTTCTCAAAAAAGAACAGTTCTTGCTTATCAGGCTCAACAAGCAGCTCAATCTGCTCCTGAATTGGCAGATCAATATCATTCAACTGATAAAGATCTTGAAGCTCAAATGCAGACTTTGCAAACACAGCAAAAAATGGTCAGTACAGAATATGATTCCGTAAAGAAAACTCTTGATGATAATATCGCAAGATCATTTAAATATAACGCTTAATCATAGTTTTATTTTAAATAAGTATAAAGACACCTGATTTTTAAAAGTCAGGTGTCTTTTATTGTTTCGGGTTAAGTACTGATAGTCAGCCGCTGCGTGCGTTTTTAGATTTATTGATTTGATTGTAACAAGATATTAAGTCAATTTGGGTAAATTTAGCAATTTTTGAAAGTATTTCTTTTTTATATATATAAGAAACACACAAGATAAATGCAAGATGCACAAAACATACACAAAATATGAAAATAGCTTTTTAAATTGATCAAAGGAGATTAACTATGGGTATTGCTGCAAGTCAAGCACGTTTAAGTATGATCACGGCTCGTCAAAGTGATTTGGAATTTCAAATGCAAGGAATTACGCAACAAAGAAGCGTTCTTGCTCTGCAAGCTTCACAACAAACACAAAATTCTCAAACAGGTACTGATCAAACATCAGGACAGTCAGAACAATTACACGCATTGGACAAACAACTTGAATCTAAAATGCAACAACTTGAAACACAACAAAAAATGGTTACTACGGAATATGATTCTGTAAAGAAAACAGTAGATGACAACATTACAAAACAGTTTAAGTATAATGCATAATTAAAATCAGAACCGCTTTGTCAAACAAGCCGTTTATGATTTAACCGCAGTCCATAAACGAGCCTTTAAAACTTATATATCTTGATTTTTATTAAAATAATACAAACAAAAAAGCCTTCTAACTTAATTAGAAGGCTTTTTATAATCTATAAATTCTTAGCTGATTCTCTGAAACATGTAACCGATTCCGCGAGCCGTAAGAATAAGTTCGGGATTAGCCGGGTCAACTTCCAGTTTTGATCTGAGCCTGCTGATATGAACATCTACAACTCTTGTATCAATTCTGTGATCAGCCGGATATGACCATACGTACTGAAGAATTTCGTTTCTTGAGAATGGTTGACCGGAATTGCCGACTAACAGTTCAAGCAAACTGAATTCCATTCCCGTGAGTCTGATGCGTTCATTTTTGCGGTAAACCTGACGTCTGCTTGTGTCAATTCTAATATTTCCGGTAGTAATAACATTTTTGGTGATTTTGCCGCCGGGCAAGTCTTCACGATGATTGACTCTTCTAAGAACTGCTTTAACACGTGCTTCAAGCTCTTTTGGACTAAACGGTTTGATGACATAATCATCAGCACCAAGTTCAAGTCCTGTAATACGTTCTGATACATCTCCCAATGCCGTGAGAATAATAATAGGAGTTTCTGAGGTTTTTCTGATTTCTCTTGTAACTCCGTATCCATCCATCTTGGGCATCATAACGTCCAGTATTACCAGATCAGGGTTATTTTTTTGATAAGATTCAATTGCTTCTTCCCCGTCTGCAGCTGTAAATACTTCATAACCTACCATTTTAAGTCTGGTTTCAAGTATTCTTCTGATACTTGCTTCATCATCAACTACCAGGATTCGTTCACGATCCTGAATCTCGTTTGGTGTTTCGTTATTTTGTGTCATTCTGCTTTGCCCTTTAAGAAGTTATTCTAAGATTACGTTACACTTATTGCTTTTCTTAACCCAAATTTGAAATTATCAAACTATAATTTAAACTCTCGACTCTTATAATTAATAAATATTAAAATTTAATAAGTATTGTATCATAAAATTACGTAATGTTATTAACAATTTACATTTAGTAAAACTAAAAATCAAGAACAATTTTTTCTTTTCGTTTATTATACAAAATTTTATACAATATTAAAAATAAATTTTTTGAAAAAATACTATGAATTATTCTATAATGAATATGCTGTATTAAAGATAAAAGGTTAAAAGATAATTTATTTAAACTGTTAAAATTATTTATTAATCTATGTATCCTTTTAGAAGGGGGGTCAATATTGAAATTAACTATTGAAGAAATTATTGAAGCAACAGACGGCGAAATTATTTTTAATAAGTGTAATTTTGGAAAAATCGGTATTTGTACGGACTCCAGAAAAATTAAAGAAGATGAAATATTTTTACCTTTGTCGGGAGAAAATTTTGACGGGCATGATTATATCAATGAAGCTTTAAAACAGGGTTGTATTGGCTATTTTATCAATAAAGACCACTATAATAAGGCTCAAAACTATTATAACCCTACAAAATTAATAATATTAGTTGATGATACAAAAGAAGCGTATTTGAAACTTTCTAATTTTGTAAAAAAAAAATAGATCCTAAAGTTATAGCAATAACAGGCAGTTCAGGAAAAACTACAACGAAAGAAATGATGTTTTCGGTGCTTGCTGAAAATTTCAGGACGCATAAATCTATTCTGAACCACAATAACGAAATCGGTTTGTGTCAAACTTTAATGTCCATGCCGGAAGATACAGAATTTCTTGTAGTAGAAATGGGCATGCGAGGACTTGGAGAAATCGAACTTTTATCAAAGTATGCTGAACCTGATTTTGCAATAATTACAAATGTAGGAACAGCTCATATAGGCAGGCTTGGAAGCCTTGAAAACATAGCAAAAGCCAAATGCGAAATAGTAAAATACTTGAGACCTGACGGAACACTTGTTGCGTTTGATGATAACTTGATTAAAAATTTCTGCGGCCAAAAAGGCAGGCAGATTTTTTACGGAAAAAATTATCAAATACTTGAAATAACTGAAAATTCCATTAAATTTCTTTATGAAGAAAACGAGTATGAACTTCCCGTAAATGGCGAATTTAACGTCATAAATTCAATTGCGGCAATAGAAATCGGAAAGCTGGCAGGACTGGATGCAGAAAAAATTCGGCATGGACTCTTAAAATATTTACCTGTCGGCGAAAGAGGGCGGGTTATAAATACGGATAAAAATTTAAAAATTATAGCTGACTACTACAATGCAAACCCTGATTCAATGAAAGCTTCCATAACTTCGGTTATTTCCACTTATCCTGATTTTGAAATTACTCTGGTTTTGGGTGATATGGGAGAACTTGGAGAGTATGAAAATCAATTACACCAGGAAATAGGAGAGTTTTTGTCACAAAAAAGCTTTTTTCAGCTTGTTACTGTGGGAGAAAAAGCTAAAATTATTGCTGATTCCGTAAAAAATAAAAATATTACGCTAAAAACTTTTATGAATAATAAAGAAGCATCAGTTTATCTCAAAAATATTCGGACAGAAAAGAGTTTAATTCTCTTAAAAGCTTCAAGAAGTATGAAGTTCGAAGAAATAGCAGAAGAGTTGCAAAAAGTAAAAACTAAAGCGTAATAAATTTAAATATGTTGATTTCTGTTATATGATTTTGTTGTGAGAGAAAATAGGAAAAATATAAAGTGTTAATATATGTCGCCGGTTTAACTGCATTATTGCTTACTATGTTAGCAGGCATACCATATCTTGATTTCCTCAGAAAAAAACTTTACGGGCAATTCATCAGAGAAGATGGACCTGCTTCGCATGCTAAAAAATCAGGAACACCCACAACAGGCGGAATAATAATAGTTATTCCATCAATTATAGCCTCTATAGTTACACTTGTGATGAACAGAATCTTCAATATAGACTGTGTTATTATCTTGATTCCATTCTTTTTGTATATGTTGTTAGGGTTTAATGATGATTACGAAAAAATCACCAAAAAACAAAATAAAGGCTTAAGTGCAAGAGGAAAGCTGATTTTACAAACGGCAATAGCTCTTATCCCTGCTTTATACATCGCATTACACGGAAATACTTCTGTTTCGATATTCGGGCTGACTAAAATTGACCTCGGATATTTTTACCCGATATGGGCTATTTTAGTAATAATCGGTGCTTCTAATGCAGTAAACCTTACTGACGGGCTTGACGGGCTTGCTTCAGGGACGATGTTCTTTGCATTAATTGCTTGCACGTTTATATCTTTGCTACTGGGCAGGAACGACATTGCTATTATTTGTATGGCAGTATCCGGCAGTTGTCTGGGATTTTTGTATTACAACTTAAATCCTGCAAAAATGTTTATGGGTGATACAGGCAGTATGGCTCTTGGCGGGCTTTTGGGAACATTAGCTATTATAGGCAGGTTTGAACTGTGGCTTTTAATTATCGGTATAATCTTTATAGCAGAGACTTTATCTGTAATCATTCAGGTTATAAGCTTTAAAACAACAGGAAAAAGAGTCTTTAAAATGAGTCCGCTCCATCATCATTTTGAGTTAAGCGGATGGTCAGAAAAAAAAGTTGTTTATGCTTTTTGGGCAATAGGCTTTGTCAGCGCGGTTACAGGTATAATTTTATTCAAAATATTCAATGGATAATGAATTATGAAAAGAAAATGGTTTAATGTTGATGTAACGGTTCTCGGGCTTTCTTTAAGCGGGATTGCTGCCGCCAAATATCTTGCTTCGCAGGGGGCAAATTGCACAATCAGCGAAAAAAGATTAGCCTCATCAGATGATAACGATAAAATCAACGAACTTGAAAAGCTCGGGATAAAAGTAGAAACTGGCGGCAACAACGAAGAAACTATTTTAAATTCCGATGTAATAATCACAAGCCCCGGTATTCCTCCGCACTCAGAGGTTTATAAGCTTATAAAAAAACATAAAATCGAGACATTCGGGGAGATTGACCTTGCTTATAAAGAAACAAATGTCCCGTTTATAGCAATTACAGGCACAAACGGAAAAACTACAACCACAAAACTTTTATCGGAAATGCTTACAAACAGCGGTCTTAAAGCTCCGGCATGCGGAAATATCGGTCTGCCTCCAACTTCGCTGCTGGAAGAAGACGGTATTGATTATTTTGTAGCAGAAGTCAGCTCATACCAAATAGCGACAAACCCAACGTTTAAGCCGCAGATAGCTGTTTTTATCAATTACACCCCTGACCATATTGACTGGCATGGCAATGAAAAAGAATATTTTAATGCAAAAGCTGATTTGTTCGTAAGAAGGCAGCCAACATGGTCTGTTTTGAACGCCTGTGATTTTAAAATTGCGTATTTAAAGCTCGAAATGGATTCAAACGTCTATTTTTTCGGCAGGGAAGCAGAAGACAAATGCGTTTTTGTGAAAGAAAATAAAATTCTTATTAAAGACAAAAATAAAAAAATTATTGAAGTCATAAATTTAGACGAAATACCGTTAAAGGGAAAACATAACCTTGAAAATATAATGTCTGCAATAGCTGTAGCACATATTGCGGGAGTAGATGCCGAAATAATCAAATCAACAATCAAAAACTTTTCTCCACCCGAGCACAGGATTGAATATGTAGAGACAATAGACGGCATTGAATACTATAACGACTCTAAAGCAACGAATTGTGATTCTACAATATGTGCTTTAAGGGCTTTTGAGAATAAAAAAGTAGTTCTTATTGCAGGAGGCAGGGACAAAGGAACAGATTTAACAGAATTTTGCGATGAAGTCAATAAACATGCAAATGCTGTTATTTTAATAGGAGAAGCTTCTGACAGATTTGAAGAAGCATTAATTAAGTCAGGATTCAATAATATTTATAAAAAAAGAACATTTGAAGAAGCTATAGATTCAGCAGGAAAACTTAATCTCGGGTCAGTCCTGCTTTCACCGGCATGTGCAAGCTTTGATATGTTCAAAAACTTTGAAGAAAGGGGACAAATATTTAAAAGTTATGTCCGTAGTAAAAAAACGCAACGCTAGAATAAAAAATTTAAAAACGCAAATAGGTGAAACTAAAATTAATGAAAACGCAGAAGTGGTCGGTCCTCCTGATACTATGCTGATTATCATTATACTTTCGCTAATAATTTTCGGGATAATGGCAATTTTCAGTGCAGGCGCTCCGGAAGGGGCGGAAATTTATCATAATCCTGCTTATTTTCCGATAAAACACATTGCAGCAGTTACAGTAGGACTTATTTTACTTGTAATAACTTCTAAAATAAATTATAAAATATGGCGGCCATGGACAATGCCAATCGCTATTGTAGTAACGCTTTTGACGCTAGCGACATTAATTCCCGGCATCGGACGAACTGATTATGGTTCATCAAGATGGCTTATGGGTCTACCGGTTCAGCCGTCAGAATTTGCCAAAATAGCAACTATTTTGCTGGTTTCTTCAGCAATAACAAACAGCAAAAATTTGTTCAGCAGAAAAATGATGGAACACCTGTTAATAGTCGGTGTCTTGATAGTAATAGTTTTAAAGCAGCCTAATTTAAGCATAGCTGTGATTTTGACATTAATAACAGTTTCACTGCTTCTTGTAGGGGGCGCATCATTCAGGCTTATAAGCGGAGTCGGGCTTAGTGCAGTTTCTTTGCTGCTTGTCTTTGGCATAGAAAACCTTATGCACGGCTACCAGATGAAAAGGATAACAGGTTGGCTTGATCCATGGTCTGATCCGCAGGGTATCGGCTATAATATCATTCAGTCTTTATACGCAATCGGATCGGGCGGATTTTTCGGGGTAGGTTATGGAATGTCCCGACAAAAGCTTTTCTGGCTTCCATTTTGTTATACGGATTTTATTTTTGCGGTAATTTGCGAAGAATTCGGGTTCGTAGGGGCAATATTGCTTATCGGACTCTTTCTGGCGTTTATTTACAGGGGATTTTTTATTGCGAACAAATGCACAAACCACTTCGGAAAGCTTTTAGCGTTCGGAATCACTTTTTCTCTTGCAGTTCAGGCATTTATTAATATTGCGGTTGCAACGGGTGTCTTCCCTGTAACAGGTGTAACCCTGCCTTTAATTAGTCATGGCGGAACTTCAACGGTTGTTACCCTCGGAATGTTAGGGATTTTGCTGAATATTTCTAAGAAAAGAATCAAAAAAATCCTGCCTAATGAGGAAAATTATGTCCGAATCAGGTAGCAAAATTAAAATCTTAATAACCGGAGGCGGAACAGGCGGGCATATTTTCCCTGCAATCGCAGTTGTACAAAAATTAAAACAGGATAATGATATTGAAAAAATCTTTTATATCGGCTGTAAAAAAAATATGGAAAAAGACATTGTTCTTGCCGAAAATATTGATTTTTATTCAATAAACGTTTCAGGAATGCCAAGAAAGACAAGTTTGAAATTAATAAAATGGTTTTTTGAACTTATCTTTGCGGCAATACAATCTGCTTTTTATATCTCAAAACTCAAGCCTGATGTTGTTTTAGGAACAGGCGGATATGTCAGCGGGGCTGTTTTATTGGCTGCTAAATGGCTCAATGTGCCTTTTGTTATTCATGATCCGGATGCCTATCCCGGGATTGTCAATAAATTCATGGCAAAGTGGGCATCGGTCGTTTCTATATCTTTTGAGCAAGCAAAATATCATCTGAAATCAAATAATATAGTGCTTAACGGAAATCCGATTAGGGCAAATTTTCTTCAGGTCAGCAAAAATGAAGCATTAAAAGAGCTTAATCTTGATCCTGATAAGAAAACTATTCTTGTCACAGGAGGTTCACAGGGTGCTAATACAATAAACAACGCTATAATGGGAGCATCGCCTGTTTTGATAAACAGCGGATTTCAGATAATTCATCAGACCGGAGCGAAAAACTACAATAATTATGTTCGGGAATTAACTCAAAAAACTCCTGAACTGCTCAATAACCCTTGTTATGTAGTTAAACCGTTCTTTAATAATATTGAAATCCCTCTTAATGCCGCGGATATGTCTGTATCAAGGGCAGGTTCATTAAGTATTTCCGAGCTGAATTTGTGCGGGCTTCCATCCATACTTGTGCCTTATCCTTATGCGGCGGCTGACCACCAGAGATTCAACGCAAAAGCCATGGAAGCCGCCGGGGCTTCTTTCTATCTCGAAGATGCCGACTGCAAACCCGAAAAACTCATTGAATTGATTTTAGATATTTTTAGTAATCCTGATAAGCTTGAACAAATGAAACAAACCAATAAAAATTTGGCTAAACCCAAGGCAACAGAAGATATTATCAAAATCTTAAAAAATGTTGTTATTAAATAATACCTTTATCTTTACCCTGTTTTGGTTTAAATAAAATTGTAAAGATTTATTTAAATTATTAGCTGACAGCGCAATTTTGGGTAAAAAAAATTGTTTATTTTAATGGAAGCATATGGGAAGGAAGTTTTTTAATGGTAAGTTCGGTTTTACAAGTTTTGCCATTTTTGAGAAGTGATGCGTACTCAGAAGGAATGAGTGCGGGTTCTTCTATGAAAGCGGGAAGATATGTAAATAACATCCCTTTTTATATGAAATTATACAAACAGGCAAAATCCGAAATGGCAACAGGATTTTCTATGAGGGATCGTAATGAAGTTACCAAGTTCAACTTTCTTGGCGGAACCTTTTTAGAAAAATTTGTAGATAAACATTGTTCACCCGAAACAAAAACTGTTATTAAAAATCTCGATAAAAATCTGATTGATTCAAAAGTTTCGCAAAGAGCAATAGAATATTTATCTGACGGTAAATTTCAGGTTGAAAATGGTCAGTTATTCTTGGAAGCTTCAGAAGATGCAGTAAAATCCCAGTCGTTCAGATATGCGACGGGAAAACTTGCTTCAAATATTCTTGGAGTTACAACAAGATTTGGATTGTTGACTTCAGGGCTGACAGAGGCTCCGGATCTTTATAGTTCCTATCAAAACGGTGATTTTGGCAAACAAACTGTCAGGTCAGTGTCAAAAATTGTTGCTTCTACAGTTACATTTGGAACAATAGCTCATTTTGCAAAAGAATTAGTCCCTCCAAAATACAGAACCTTTGCTATGTTTGGGGGCGCTATTGCAGGCAGTATTATTGCAAGTAAATCAACTGATGCTGTTCTTGACAAAGTTATAGGAAAGTCCATAAAAGCACAAAACAGGGAAGCCGCAAAATATTTGACGGAAATGCAAAAGCAAAGGGCTTTAACATCAGGTTTAAGTTAACTATATACCCCTCCTCTCTAATATTATTTTATATAATTGGCTTGTATTACAGGTCAATTTTTTTATGTGAATGAATTTATTTGACTACCGGAGTAATCTTCTCATATACTAAATTAAGCTTCTAAATATACTAAAATGAGTTTATATTTTCGAAAACTCATCGTTTCCGAAAATAACGCTCCTACTACCCAATACCGCTTTTTATCGGTAGTTAAAATCCTAAATTTATTTTTGAAGCGGTATAACTTGAATCGCAATGACTCGTAAATTTAATTGGCAATTCGAGTTATTTAACGAAAAAAGATTGATTTGGTAGTACAATTAACTATCTCGTAACAATTTAGATTCACTCAACAAGTAAAACGGAGAAAAAATGATTCCATTATCAAGTATAAAAAAAGAACAAAAACCTGAAAAACAAATAAATATTGACTTAAACTGTGATTTGGGACAAAGCTTCGGAGTTTATAAAAACGAACAGGAACTCGAACTTTTGCAGTATGTAAGCTCAGTTAATATTTCCTGCGGCTCGCATGCAGGTGATCCATTAACTATAATGAACATGCTAAAACTGGCTTCGGAAAACAATCTTACTGTCGGAGCGCATGTCGGTTATCCTGATATTCAAGGCTTCGGGTATCGCAATATGAACCTGAACGATGAAGAAATTCAGGCGCTTGTTGTTTATCAAATCGGTGCGTTAAATTCTCTGGCAAAACTTTATAACTTAACTGTAGAGCATGTAAGACCCCACGGAGCAATGTATGTTGAGGCGGCAAAAAATTATAAAACTTCTCTGGCTATTGCAAAAGCTGTAGCAAAATATGACCCGTGGCTAATTTATGTCGGAGCACCGGGAGAAAATCTTCTTAAAGCAGGAGAGGAAACCAATCTTAGAGTTGCTCAGGAAGTTCAGCTCGATAAAAAATATGCAATAGACGGAACTGTCGACTTTGAAGCAGGCGATATAGTTGATCTTGAGTATTCAACAAGGCTTCTTGAGACTCTGGTCAGGGATTCTTCAGTAATAAACAACCAGCAAGGAAGAACAAAACTGGAAATAAAAACCGTTCATCTTTCTGTAAAATCAGCCGTTTCAATTGAACTGGCTCAAAAAGCAAAAGCATTAATCTCAAATCCAATACCAATAATCGGAACTTATGTTGCAGAAAATGGATGGCTCTAAAAAAATGAGTTTAAATTCGCAGGTTTCACTTGCTGTACTTGCTTCAGGCAAAGGCAGTAATCTGTCTGCCCTAATAAATGCAATAAATAACGAGAATATTGCAAATGCAAATATTGCACTTGTTATTTCCAATAAAAAAGACTCGTATGCTTTAACTATAGCAAGAGAAGCAAAAATCCCCGCTGTTTCTATCGAAAGAAGTTTGTTTAATTCAGATGAAGAATATGATTTATTTTTGCTCGAAAAATTAAAAGAGTTCAACATTGATGTTGTTCTTTTTGCCGGCTATTTGAGAATTATAACGCCGCCTTTTTTAAAAGCTTACGAAAATAAGATTCTAAACATTCATCCCAGCTTGCTTCCTGATTTTGGAGGGAAGGGCATGTACGGAATGAAAGTACATCAGGCTGTAATAAGTGCAAACTCGGAAAAAAGTGGATGTACAGTGCATCTGGTAACTGAAGAAATCGATGGAGGCCCTGTTTTAGCTCAGGCATGTGTTTCAATAAAATCGGATGATACAGCGGAAAGTCTTGCTGCAAAGGTACTTAAAGAAGAACATAAACTTTATCCCAAGGCAGTTAATGAATTTATTTCAACTTTATTATTAAATAAAAATAAAAAATAAATTAAGGAGAAATCAAAAATGAAAAATATTAAAATCCTGTTTTTATTGGCATTAACACCGTTTCTTGTATCCTGTACAAAAGTTATATCAAATCCTGACGTGCAAACCCTAAATCAAAAAGCCGTAGAGCTAATGAATAGCGGTGATGTCAAGGGTGCGATTTCCCGACTCGAGTCAATAAATGACTTAAATCCTGATTTCCCCCAAAATCACTATAATCTCGGAGTTGCTTATTATAAAAACGAAGAATATGAAAAATCTATAGATTCCTTAAAACAAGCGATTTCTCTGGATAAAAATCTTGTCGATGCTTATTATACAATCGGATTGGCTTATCAGGATATTGCAGGAAAAGAAATAGAAAAGCTTAATAAACCTGTCGGTGAAAAACAGGTAAATAATAAAATAGAAGATTCAAATAAACCTGAAGAAAAGCAATTAACCAAAAAGGAAATTTTGGCTTTGGTAGTTGAAGATTTAAAAAATTCAAAAGAATATTATACTCAATATACTGACCTGGCGAGCAATCCTGCCGAAAAAGAAAAAATTTCCCAGGAACTACAAAACATTGATCTTGATATAAAAAAATACGAAGACCAGCTTTCGGCTTCTGAAAAGTAGATTTAATCGGAAAATTCTTAAAATCCGCCGCCAAGAGCTTTGTACAGGCTTATATTATCAATTAATAAATTGCTTTTTGATTGCGTTATTGTTTGTTTGTCGTTAATTAATTTTTGTCGGGCATTTATTATATCAAGATAAGAGTTTTCGCCTTCCTGATAACGAGAATTTGCAAGAGTTAACAGCTTTTGAGAATCTATTACCCTGATTTGAGCCTCGTTATATTGAGAAAAATCAGAATTTAACTTGCTGAGGCTGTCTTCAACCTCTTGAAAAGCAATAAGAATAGCTTTTTGATATTCCTGAAAGATGCCTTTACAGGCTGCTTTATTTGCTTTATATACAGCAGTTTTTGTGCCGCCGGTAAATAAAGATTGTGCCGCATTTACAGCAATAGCCGATAAATTGCTTTTCCAGTCATATAATTTACTTAATGAGGAGGAAGCAAAGCCAAAAACACCGAAGACATTCATCGCAGGGAAAAAATCTTTAAATGCCAGTGAAATATTAATATCAGCTTTTTGCAGTTTTGCGGCTGCGGCTAAAATGTCAGGTCTTCTGGAAATCAAATTGCAGGGAATACCGACTGGAATATTATTATTAAATGAAATATTGTCAAAATCGGATCTCGGCAGGCAGGACTGCTCTAAAGGAGCTTTCCCCATCAAAATACAAAGCTGGTGGGCAAATAAACCCTGCATTTTTTGGATTTCCATAATGTTAGAGAGTATTTGTGAAATTCCTTGCTGATTAATCAAAACATCATCATAAGAAATTTCGCCTTCTTTAAAAAGTGAATTCTTTAATTCAAGACTTTTTTGCAGATATCCCAAAAGTTCCGTATTCAGCTCAAGAAGCTTGTCTGCCTTTAATAAATTAAAATATGCAGTTGCTAATTCAGATGTTAAGCTTATTAAAACCGTTTGATAATTAAATTGATTAATATCTGCATCTTTTTTGGCTAATTTTGTCTTAGAATGGTTTTTCAAAAGATAATCAATTTCATATTGAGCCACTATCGGAGTTACATACAAATTTGATGTTCCTCCTGCCAGTACGGAAGGAAGTTGCCCTCTGGCATTATTTCCAATTTGCGGAGTTAAAAAGTTTGACGAACTTTTTAATCTTGTAAATAGCCCATACAGAGTTATTTGAGGAAATTCTTTCCCCATTGTCGCTCTGGCAAGTGCGTTAGACTCTTCAATATGTGCGGCAGCAATTTTTATATCCTGATTTTCTCTAAGGGATTGCTCTATATAATCTGATAGAATCGGGTCATTAAATTGAAGCCACCAGTTTTTGTCAGGGAAAGAATTTTTTACTTCGCCGCCTTTTAAAACATTTTCAAAATTTTGTGATTCCTGCCAAAAATTTGCACCGTTAAAGTTTATTCCTGCATAGGTTGGTACGCTGGCAGCAGCAGGATTTGTCAGAATCATAAAAATAATATAAATTATAATAAATTTTAAGATTTTCATTAATAAAATATAAGATTTTTGAAAAAAAATAACAATAATCCTGCTGTTCAGATTTGATAAAAAAATTTTAACCATCAGGGCTAATAAACATGGCCTTTTATACATGTTTGATTCTTAAATAAATTGGAGGACAGGCGTATTTTTTATATTTTTTTAAAGTGCTATAAAGGATGTGTCTATTAATAAAATTAAAAATTTGAAGCAGAATGCAAAATAAAAAAAAATATCTGATATTAATAATCATACTAATAATAATATGTGCAAGCATTTTATATTTTTGGTCGCATAAAAAATCTGAGAATATCAAATTAAGCGGGAGGCTTGAAGGTTATGAAACCGATATTGGCTCAAAAATCGGAGGAAGAGTCGATTATGTAGTTGCTCGAGAAGGAGCAAGGGTTCATAAAGGTGAATTAATAGTTAAGCTTGATGATTCGGAGATACAGGCAAGGTTAAAAGCTGCAATTGCAAATATTGAAGCTTCAAAACAACAGGAACAGCAAGCCAAACTGCAATTAAATGTAATTAAAAATCAAATATATCAAACCGTTTTATCATATAAACAATCAAAAGGCGACTCCTCAGGTATGATCGGGCAGGCTCAGGCTTCTGTTTCAATTTCAGAAACTCAATTATTACAGGCTCAGCAGCAGTTGAAGCAGGCTGATTTCGATTTGGAGCTGGCAACTATTGATTTGAACAGGTATACAAATTTATTAAAAAACGGTTCAGTGCCAAAACATACTTATGACAATGCTAAAACAAAATATGATAACGCAATATCAATAAAGCAGGTTAGATTGGAAGGTTTGGATGTGGCAAAAAGGCAAATTGAACAGGCAAATAGCAATTTAATTCAAGCAGATTCTTCAAAATACAATGCTTCTATAAAAACCGAACAGGTTTCCCTTCAAAAAACGCAGTTGTTGCAGGCAAAGGCGCAGCTTGCCGCAGCAAAGTCAAATGTCCTGAGAGATAATGCTGAAAGGGCGGAAATACTTGCGCAGATAGCTTATTTGAATATCTCAAGTCCGATAGACGGAATTATTATAGCAAGAACTGTTGAACCGGGAGAAATTGTCAATGCAGGAAAAACTTTGCTGTCTTTACTCAATTTAAGTACTGTTTATATGAGGGGATATATGCCGGAAGGTCAAATAGGGCTTATTAGAGTTGGTCAAAAAGCAAAAGTCTTTCTGGATTCTGCGCCAAAAGAGCCTTTGGAGGCATGGGTGTCGCAAATTGATTCAGTAGCTTCTTTTACACCTGAAAATATTTATTTTCGAGATGATAGGGTCAAGCAGGTATTTGGCGTAAAGTTAAATATAGTCAATCCAAATGGCTATGCAAAGCCGGGTATGCCCGCAGATGCAGAGATTTTGACAGATAAATGCAAATCATAATCTCTCATGTTTTTCTAAATAACTCGAATTGCTAAATCGCCAAAATCGTCATTGCGAGCATAGCGAAGCAATCTATAAAAAATAAAATGATGAGTAAAAATAGTGATAATCTCAAAATAATATAATCTATAGCTTTGCTCAGGATGATAAAAAAGGAAAAATAATGATAAACACTGTTTCGAAAATCATAAAAATAACTAATCTCAAAAAACAATATAATCAAACTCTTGCTGTTAAAGGGATTGACCTTGAAATCAAAGAAGGTGAGATTTTTGGAATTATAGGACCTGATGGCGCAGGAAAAACAAGCATCTTTAAAATGCTTGCTGGAGTTATGCCTGCAACAGAAGGAAATATGAATTTCTTTGGGAATGATGTTCAGGATGCAAGAAGAGAAATAGGCTTTTTAACCCAACAATTTTCTTTCTACGAAGATTTAACCGTTGATGAAAACATAAAATACAGTGCAGGAATGAGAAATATTTCCAATGATGTATATAAAGAAAGACGTGATAAGTATTTGAAATTAATGGGACTGGAAAATTTCAGAACCAGACTTGCAGGTCAGCTTTCAGGAGGAATGAAGCAAAAGTTGGCACTTTGTTGTGTGCTTGTTTTTCAGCCGAAAATCCTGCTTCTTGATGAACCCACAACAGGAGTTGACCCTATTTCCAGAAGGGAATTTTGGGACATATTGACAGAACTCTCTTCGGAAAATGTAACTATAATCGTTGCTACTCCTTATCTTGATGAAGCAGAACGATGCAGCCGAATTGCTCTTATTTATGACGGGCAGTTTCAGCAAATAGGAACTTCTCGCGAACTGAAAGGTAGTTTAGGACTTTATAGGTTTGAAGTTCTTACAGAGCATATCAAAGAAGCGGAAAATATCCTTTTAGAAGCTTCTTATCAAGATAATTCAACTATAAAAGATGTTCAGTCTTTTGGCGACAGGCTTGATGTTTTAGTAAAAGATTCAGAGGAGGGAAAATCTGAACTGACAGCTGTTTTAGAAGCGAATAATTTGACTTTTAACAAGATTAAACAAGCCGAAATAACGCTGGAAAACGTGTTTGTTCTCAAATTGTGTGAAAAAAGTTCAATTTCTTCATCACAATCCCTCCCCAATCTTTTTCAATCTCAATTTCCTGTTTACAAAAATGAAAATAACCAAAAAAAGATTGCTATTGGTGCTTATGAATTAAACAAATTTTTTGATTCTTTTCAGGCAGTTAAAAATTTGAATCTTGAAGTTAAGTATGGCGAAATATACGGACTTCTTGGAGCAAACGGAGCAGGTAAAACTACTACAATAAAGATGTTATGCGGTTTGTTAGATGCAACTTCTGGTGAAATTTGTCTTGCAGGTCAATATGAAGAACTAAGGAGCGCATCAGTAAGACAAAAAATAGGTTATATGAGCCAAAAATTTACTCTTTACGATGATTTAACTATTCTTGAAAACCTGAAATTTTACTGTGGAGTTTATAGTGTTCCGTTAGAATCACAGGACTCAAAAATACAATGGGTGCTCGAAACGTCAGGACTTTCGGGGCAGGAAAACCTCTTAACGGCAGAACTTCCCGGAGGATGGAAACAGCGTGTTTCCTTTGGGGCATCAGTAATGCATGAGCCTGAAATATTATTTCTTGATGAACCGACTTCCGGAGTTGATCCGCTCGCAAGAAGGCAATTTTGGAAGTTAATTCAGGATTTTGCGCTGCATGGAACTGCAATAGTAGTAACCACGCATTATTTGGAAGAAGCTGAACACTGTAACCGCATTGCGTTTATGTCAGGCGGAGAAATCATTGCAGAAGGCACACCTGATAATATTAAGACGGAACAACCGGGAGTTTTGCTCGAAATCACAGTCGATAACCCCCAAAATGCAAATTTTGTCCTGAAAAAGGCAATAGAACCTTGGAGAGTTTCTCTTTTCGGAGACAAATTGCATATTATGATTGATAATCAGGAAATTAATACGCCTGAAATTTATTCAATCCTGAATGAAAACCAAATTAAAGTATTTTCTGCAGACAAAATCCCGTTTTCTCTTGAAGATTCTTTTATAAGCATTATTGAGAGAGCCAAGCTGGAGGCAGGAAGAGAATGAAACGGATTTTAGTCCAGTGTAAAAAAGAACTTCTACAGTTTTGGAGATATCGAATGACTGTTGCGCTTGCTTTTGTACTGCCGTTAATTACTCTTTTTATTTATGGTTTTGCAGTCAGGCTGGAGTCAAAAAATATCCCGCTAATAGTGCAGGATTTTGATAAAAGTCCTTTAAGCCGTGATTTTATAGACACTTTTAAGGCCAGTAATCAATTTAATATTAAGCATCCGTGGTTAATTAGCGGAAAATACTCAGATGAGTCAAATTTTTATATAACAAAAGCGCTAGATGCTTCTATAGCAAAAGTGGGAGTCATTATTCCACCTGATTTTTCCAGAAAAATAAAAGAAAATAAGACTTGTGATGTTCAAATTCTTGTTGACGGAACTGATGTTGTTAATGCAAAGGTTGTTAAAAACAGTATTCCTGCCATAACAAATTTTTTCCTGATAAAAAATAACCTGATAAAGCCAAATACACAGATAATCAGCAAAATTCGCGTCTGGTTTAACCCCGGACGCAGGGAATCTCTTTATATTGTTCCCGGTGTTTTTACAGTTGTGCTTGGTCTTTTTCCTGCAATTATTGCGGCAATAGCTATGGCTCGTGAAAAAGAGAACGGCACAATCATACAGGTTTACGCTTCAGGCATTAAAGCACAGGAATTTATTTTAGGTAAAGTTCTTGCGTATTTAATAGTTGCAACAGGAGAGGCAATAATTACAATGAGCATTGGTGCTTTGGTTTTTGGGCTGTATTTGAAAGGGTCTTTGATTGTATTTGTTGCGGGAACTCTTATGTTTTTGGCAACAACAGTTATGTTTGGTGTCATGTCAGGCATTCTGGCTGATACAGAACGCACTGCTATTCAAATGACAGGCATTTCGATGGCTCTTTCCGTTATTTTATTCAGCGGATTCATTTATCCGCTGAGTAATGTGCCGTTTCCGATATCCATATTATCTTATGTTGTACCCTCTCGATATTATATGGAAATAATTCGCAGCAGTTTTGTAAGAGGAGCAGGCTTTTTTAGTACATTTTATTTGATTCCTGAAATATTACTTGTATTTTTGTTGGAATTTTTTATATCTTTGAGAAAAATAAAAAAGATGCAATTTGAATAATAGAGGAGTTTTTCTGTTGAAATTTAAATTAAAACAACTTATTTCAAATAAAATGAGCATTTTCTCGGTCAGCAGGTTTAATGCGCTTGTTAAGAAAGAGATTTCGCAGCTTTTCAGAAATAAATCTTTTTTGTTTTTTTTAACATTTCCTCCAACGATTCAGCTTTGTCTTTATGGTTTTGTTTTAAGCCCGAATGTTGACCATATTAAACTGGGTATTGTTGATTATTCAAAATCTTTTTCAAGCAGGGAGCTTATTTCTGCTTTAACTGAAAATCATGTTTTTGTTGCAGAAAATTATTCGGTAAGCCAAAAAAAACTTGGCGAACTTGTACGGGACGGAAAACTTACCGCAGGTCTTGTTATTCCTCCAACTTTCACGAAAGATTTACGCAGAAATAAGAGTGTCAGTGTGCAATTTTTTTTAGACGGTGTAGATGCTTATACTTCGGGACTTGCAAGTTCTTATCTGGCTCAGATTGTGAGTCAATATAACATAAGCTTATTTCCGATAAAAGCCGCGCCTTTAGTCAATCCGCAAATAATTTTTTTGTACAATAAAGGTTTAATAAACAGCTGGTTTTTTGTATTCGGGGTAATGGGCATGATTATGACATTTACGACTTCTTTATCTTCGGCGGCAGAGTCTATAAGAGAGAAAGAAACAGGCACACTTGAGCAATTACTTATGACTCCTGCATCTTCATTTGAAATTTTACTGGCAAAAATCACACCTATATTTGTTCTTTTTATGGGAGTGGTTTTAATCTGCTTAACGGTTGCCAAATTGGTTTTCGGAATCCCGTTGAAGGGAAATA
Organism: bacterium; assembly: GCA_037147175.1. Classification (NCBI taxonomy): domain Bacteria; species bacterium. The sequence goes on along the minus strand of JBAWVS010000027.1, from coordinate 1,727 downwards.
TCCTGCTGTTTTTTGTTTTTTCAGCGTTTTATGTGGTGATAGGGATAAGTATCGGGCTTTTGATAGGGACTTTTTCCCGAAATAACCAGCAGGCAATTCTCACAGGAATTTTCATTATTTTACCTACAGTAATTCTTTCCGGTGCGATAACTCCTGTTGAAAGTATGCCGGCTTTTTTCAGGTATTTAACGCTTTTTAACCCGCTTACACATTATATTACCATTATAAAAGGGATTTTGATGAAAGGAGTTGGTTTAGAGGTGCTATGGGGGCATGCACTGGCATTGTTAGCTTTTGCGGTGATACTTCTGTCGATAAGCAGCTACAGGTTCCGCTCACAACTGTAATAAATATAATAATATTATAGTTATTTATTTTCTTCGCTTTCGTAATCAATTTCGTTGAAATTTTCTGCAAATTCAGCATAACTAATTGTTAGTTCTTTACTTGTGTCATAAGGATTTTTTATTGTTAAGGACTTGTGTATAGGATCATTTTTAACTAGTGTATAAGTATGCCCTTGTTCAAATTTATCTGTATTTGCAGAAAGATTTCCCGTAAAAGACGCACCGTTTCCATGACCAGTAGTACTAACTGTAATAACTTTGCTTGTAAGGCAAATTTTATCTAATTTTCGCCCCACTTCTTTTTCGTATTCGGGTTTTGAAGGGTCGCTCTGAATAATATCAAAACCTTTCTTTGATAATATTCCAAAACTACGACCAGGAGTATTAAAATCAATACTGCCATTATTTATTTTAAGTGACTTAAATAATTTTTTTACAGCAATTTCAACGATTTTTGCATCAGGATCGCCTGATGACAAATTTCGATTTGATATATTACTAAAATCATCTTTAGTTACTTTTATTTTATGAGTTTCTTCTTGTTTGTCAGGATTGTTTAAAGTAACAGTAAAAGAACCGTCTTTTTCTTTTTTTATAATTCTGTCATCTTTTGCAGCCAATCTTGATAATAACCAGCAATCTGCTGTTGCACCTTGTGCAAAATTTCCGGTTTTACCGTCAGCTTTTTTAAATCTTTCTTTTTCATCTTTTTTCCAGTCGGACTCTTTCTCTGTACCAAATAACTTGTTATCTACTCCAAAACATGCTTCAAAATCACCAGATTGTTCAAAAGAAGGCATTTGAAAAATCCCGTTTTTACTATTTTTATTTTTAGCTTGAATTGTCTTTGCAAGGGGGGAATCTGATTTAAGATTGTGAAATGTCTCAGAAAATTGTGTATATTCATCCAAAACCTCTTTAGAACTTTTTCCTTGTGCACCCGTAACAAAAATATTGTCAGTTTCGGGTGTTATTGCTGTCTTCTGAAATGTATTGTTAAATATTTGCCGCATAAAATTGCCGTCAGAAAGTTTTGCAAATGGAATTTCAATTCTGTTATTTACCATACCCCAACTCCTCTTATTTTTCCCCAATTTCCTCTTATATTTATAAAAACAAAAACATGCAAAAAATTGCCTTTTTTTGAGGTAATTTTATTGTAAAGATATTTAAGAGATTCAATTAAGTGATAGATAAATATAACAACAGTATTGATTGTTTTCTTAACTTTCGTAATCAATTCCGTTGAAATTTTCTGCAAATTCAGCATAACTAATAGTTAGTTCTTTACTTGTATCATAAGGGTTTTTTAATGATATTATCTTGCTAGTGCATTGTTAATTTAATTTATTAGGATAAAGTTTTTTTAACTTAATTCTT
>JBAWVS010000026.1 GCA_037147175.1 bacterium | reverse complement strand
CACCTTGTGGTCTCGGAGGATATGGTCTTCCTTCTCCCATTGGCGGTCTATCACCTTGTGGTCTCGGAGGATATGGTCTTCCTTCTCCCATTGGCGGTCTATCACCCTGTGGTCTCGGAGGATATGGTCTTCCTCCTCCCATTGGCGGTCTATCACCCTGTGGTCTCGGAGGAAACGGTCTTCCTCCTCCCATTGGCGGTCTATCACCTTGTGGTCTCGGGAATCTGTTAAAATCTCTTCCTTCTTGTTTTTCTTCAGGTCTTTCCCCGTAAGGTTTTCCCATCGGAGGTTTTTGTCTTTGAAGGTCTGTTTCTGCCGGTTTTGATATTTGTTGTTGAGGTTCTGCTTTTTGTGTTAAAGAATTATCAGGTTTGTTAGTGGTTTCGGATTCAGGTTTAGGTTGATTTATAACTTTTGGTTGAGGAACGGGAGAAGACGGTTTTTTGGTAATTAAAGAGGCAAGTTTATCGGCATCTTCTTTGCTAATAGTGCTTGCATGGGATTTTGCCGTAATCTTTAATTTTTGGTCAAGCAAATCCATCACTTCCTTATTAGAAAGCTCTAAATTTTTTGCCAACTCATATATTCTTATTTTTTCTGCTGCCATCAGCTTTTTCTCCTAATTTCAACCTAAGTTTTTATTTTCCCACTTTTTCCAAATATTCTATTATATCTGCAGATACCTCCTTTTTTAAAATTTTCTGAAGTTTATTTTTTTTAAGAATTTTGTTTACACAATCAATATTATAACAAATATAAGAGGAACGACCAAAATGTCGGGATGAAGGATTTATAATTATTTCACCGGTATCATAAAGCTTCATTATTCTTATCATTTCGGTTCTGTTTTTAACATTAGCACACCCGATACATTTTCTAAAGGGCAATTTTATTATTCCTCTTTTTTTGTTTTTTTAGCTTTTTTAGGTTTCTCAGGGGCAGCCTCTGTTTCTTCAGTCACTTCGACTGTTTCTTTTTTTGTTTTTTTAGCTTTTTTAGGTTCTTCAGGAGCAGTTTCGACAATTTCGGTTTCTTCAATAATTTCATTTATTTCAGACACTTCAGTTGTTTCAGTTGTTTCAGCTTGTTCTTCATCGTATTCCTGATAATGTTCTTCCTGATATCTGTCATAATCATCTTGCATTTGTTCATACTGAGAAAGGCTTTTAATATCAATTTTCCAGCCTGTAAGCCTGTGAGCGAGTCTTACATTTTGACCTTCTTTGCCTATAGCCAGACTTAATTGATCATTAGGAACAACTACAAGAGCTTCTTTTCTTTGAGGAGAATCCTCATATATATGTACAGAAATAATTCTTGCAGGAGAAAGAGCATTTGTTATATATTCGCCGGGGTCATCAGAATATCTGACAATATCAATTTTTTCATTTTTAAGTTCATTGACAATTGTCTGGATTCTGCTTCCTCTAGGACCTATGCAAGCGCCTACAGGGTCAACATTTCCGTCTGTACTTGCTACTGCGATTTTTGTCCTGTATCCTGCTTCTCTGGAAATTGATTTTATTTCTATAATTCCGTCTTCAATTTCAGGAACTTCAAGTTCAAACAATTCTTGAACAATTCTGGAATGAACCTGTGAAACTACCACTTGAGGAAGTTTTGTGGTTTCTTTTACATCAAGAACATAGACTCTGATTCTGTCATTAACCCTGAAATATTCGCCGGGAATTTGCTCTTTTTGTGGAAGTACCGCATCTGTCCTTCCAATATTAACTATAACATTTCTTGGTTCAACCCGTCGAATAACTCCGGTTGCAAGAGTTCCTTTTCTTTCTGTAAATTCATCAAGAATCAATTTTCTTTCGGCTTCTCTTATTCTCTGAGTTATAACCTGTTTTGCAGACTGAGCGGCAATTCTGCCAAAATCCGCAGGAGTTACATCAATTTCAACTTCATCGCCAATTTCGCATTTTGGAGAAACTTTTCTTGCTTCTTCAAGAAGAACTTCGGTGTGTTCGCTTTGAACATCTTCAACAACTTCTTTTATCCTAAATACTCCAATTTCGCCTTTATTTTCATAAACATGAGCTAAGATGTTGGCAACATGCGTACCTTTTACGTGTTTTTTATAGGCTGTTACCATTGCATCCTCAAGAGATCTAAGTATGGCATCTTTAGGAATACCTTTTTCTCTTTCTAATTGCTCTGTAGCTTCAAGAAGCACCTTTCCAACTTTAATCACGTCTCTCTACTCCTTTTTATGTTCTAATATTCGTACTTAGGTTCAAGTTTTATTTGTGAAATATTGTTTTCTTCTATTTCGATGATTTGATTTGTTTCTTCTGTTTTTATTTTTAATCCGTTTTTTTCGTTGTAATCAACAATTGTTCCGACAAAAACTTTTATATTTTCATTAATTGGTTGTTTTAGTTTGATTTTGACCCTATTGTCTTGAAAAATCTCATATTCTTTGGATGATTTAAGTTTTCTTTCTGTGCCGGGGCTGCTTACTTCGAGATAATAGGGGATAGGTATTAATAAATCGAGATGTTCGGCTAACAGAGCTGTTATTTTTTCACAATCGTGATGAGTGGTTGCGCCTTTTGGGTTATAAATAAATACTTGAAGATGCCATTTGCCAAATTCTTCTACAAAATCAACTTCCAGAAGTATCAAATCTGATTCTTCAGCGGCTTTTTCTATAACCGGCGTAACTTTTTTGATTACTTCGGTTTTATTTATTTTGTCTTTTTGCACTTTGACATCTCAATTAAGTAAAGAAGAGAGTGGGGGTTGCCCACTCTCTTTCGAGTTATGAATATATTAACATTAAATTTATAAAATTACAAATTGTTCTTTAACAGGTATTTTTCAATACCGTATTCTTCTGTTAAAAAATTCGAGTCAAATTTATATTTTGGATTGTATATAGAATCCAAATATTTATTCAGCAAAATAGGGACAAATTTTGCAGGCAAACTGCTAAAATCAATCACAAATTCATTAATGCCTATTTCTTGAAAAATATTTATGTATTTGTATAAATCCAGAATTTTGTCTTTAAACATGTGAACTCTGCAAAATCCATCCACCGCAATGGGGAATGATTTTTTAATCATTTTGTCCTGAATTGCATAAGTTCCGCTATGGCAAGGAGCAGTGCAGGAAAGACGTGTTAATATCGCAGATTCCCTGTTCAAAGGGCATAATCCCGAACTTGGAATTCTTGTATTTCCGGCAATAGTTATTTGTCGGAACGGAATTTTGTCTTCTAATTTTTCTATAGATTGTTTTATGTTTTCGATCCCTTGAAAATTACTAAAATCAACTGTTTTTATACTGTGATGACTTTCAAGAAGCTCGATTGATGAGCTGTTTTGTATATTAAACCCCTGTCCGATTTCAATAGGAAGATTGATGTCTTTATCCTTAATTATGCTCCACCAGTACCCCAAATTGTTTACTACAACAGAATCAGGGTAAGGAGCCTGGGTTAAAACAGATTTTGTGTATTCATAAACCCTGTCAAAATCTCTTTCGATTAAAACGCGGGGAGTTCCCAGTTTAAGTTTTATGCCGTATTCTGCGCATTCATTTTTAACTTTATCAATTATTTTATTAAAACTGTATTTTGCTAAATCGGCAGTATTTAAAATCTCGCCGTATTCTATGGAATTGATGGGGTTGTTTTTAAGTATTTTCAGATATTTTTTGAGTTCATTTATTTGATCAAGGCTTGTAAATCTTAAGTTTAAACGAGGAACAGACTTGTTTTTTTCCAGATTTTTGTATTTGGGTTGAAAAAATCTTTGATATTCCCACTTAAAATTATGAACATTTCCTAAAAATTTAAATGTCCTTCCCCGTGAATTTTGGAATTCTCCTGAAAAATGATCTGTTTTATAAAGAGAATTCTCAATATTTTTAAAAGGAAGCTTTTGATTCTTATATATTTCAGGAGATTCCAGTATTTTTACAATAGAATTAATGCCTTCAGTCAGTTCTTTTGGGGTATTGAATTTGGCTTTTATTATTATTGTATCGACAATTCCGTTTTCAATAATTTCTTTTGCTATCCATGGAAGATTATTTGCATCAATAGCAATCTTATAATTTGTATATTTCTTTATTTTCAGCAAATTTTTAAGATAAATTTCTTCAGTTATATTTATCATTTGAGGTTTGTATATAGAGGAAAGAAATTCTGCGCTCGTTAAATTATGTATATTTAAGCCCGAATCAATTATGATTTTGCCTGAAAATCCAGTATTTTTAATTATTTCAAGTATTGCAGGATTGTTAACAAGGATTCCTTTAAAATCAAGAGTTTTTAATACTTCAAAAAGTTCAATGATTTTTTTTATTTCTGTTTCTTTAATATCGCTTTTGAAATTTATATAAAAATTTAAATTATGATCCTTTGAAACATTAATAAAATCAATGAGTTTTTCATGACCTGCTTTTTTTAAAAAATTTGAATGATAAGCATAAATATTTTTACATTTTGTATTTTTTACAAAATATATTTCTTCAAGAGTGCTAACAGGCGCAATTATTTCAAGGATTTTCATTTTTTATACCGGCACTTACTTTAATTGTTTTAATTATGTAATATACCATGTGCTTATGAATTGTCTACTTAAAATTAAAATACTTTAAATAAGGGATAATTATATATTCGATAGTTAATACAATAATCTGTGTGAAAGTTTATTGAAAGATAGTATGTGTAAAACTTATGATGATTAGAAAAAAAAGACTTAAAATTCTTCTGGCGGGTGTTTTTTCAATAACATATCTGACGTTGTCGTTCTGTTTGCAGGCACAATCAAGTGGTCTTTCCAATAAAATGACAGAAAAACAAAAAAATGCGGCAAAGTATTCTGCGGCTTCTTTAAAGAGTAGTAAAAAAAATTCTTCGGCTTCAAAAAGAAACGATGAAATGGTTGTTGTAAATGTCGTTAATTTTGGAAGAAAAAACCCTTTTAAACCTTATAAAAAATTTAGTATGGTTAACGGGGATTTGGCAATTCCTGCAGATATTCCTTCTCCACCGATGTTTGATCCGAATGCGGAAAATCAATTAAAAAATCTGATGCAGGCAAAAGTTAATGGCATTCTTTATGACCCGAGCGGAAATTCTGTTGCTATTATTAATGTTAAAGGCGCAGATTATATGGTTCGTCAAAATGATTCTATATATGGTTTTTATATTGAAAGAGTAACAAAAAACAAAGTAACCATCAGCTGTGGCAATAATAAATATAATGTTAGCGTTGGGCAGGTTATAGGACAGAATGATATTAATTATGATCCTGTAGTAAGAGGTAATCAAAATTTTGGAGGAACGGGCTACAGACTTCCTTCTATTAATATAAATGGTTTGTAGAATGAAAAGAATGATCTTAACACTGTTAAGGAGTGAATAATGATAAATCACCGAAAAAAAATGTTAACAAAAATGCTGGCAATGATGATTGCCGGACTTTTTGGGTTGGAGTCTGTTGCTACTGCGGCTAGCTTGCCAATAAAAATTGTTCCTTTGAGAGGAATAAGTACTGTAACAGCAGGTAGTGAATCCAAAAAATTAATTAATCCGGATTCTTCCAGCATAAAGTTAAAAGGCGGAATAAAAATTGACAATAAAGAACAATTAGTTACTTTATGTCTTTCAAAATCAGATTTAAGACAAGTTTTAAGAATGCTTGCAGATAAAGCAAAGAAAAATATAATCATCGACTCTTCTGTAGGAGGATCTACATCAACCGCAGGAGCATTGGGAACAGTGCCTTCAGGAATGAATACTACCACGGCAGGAAGTGTATCAGGCGGTCAAGACAGTGAAGGGGAAATAAGCCTTGATCTTGTAAATGTGACTGTAAACAAAGCTTTTGAATATATAATGACTATAAAACAGTTATCTTACTGGCAGGACGGAAATACTTTAATTGTTGCGACAAATGCCAAAGCAAGTGAATTAGGACTTAATAAAACAGAAATTAAACCTATTAAAATTAAATACGTAGACGCACAAAAAGTTGCAGACTTTTTGAACAGTAATATATTTAGTTTAAATAAACCTGATATAAGCAAAGCTGCTATTGTTACATCAAATCCAAGTTCAAACGAAATTTATATATTTGGTAAAAACAGCGACTATGAACTGGCAAAAAAGGTTATAGCCCACCTTGATACCAAACCTCAGGTAAATACATTTACTGTAAATTATGCGGCTCCGACTACTCTTGCTTCAAAGATATGTATGACTGTATTTCAAAATACAAATGCTGCCACAACAGGTTCATCAAGTGTTGCAGCAAGTAGTTCAACAAGCGGTTCAACATCAGGAAGCCAGTTGACCACAGTTTGTTCCGGTTCTGCCAGTGGTTCCGGCTCAACTTCGGGGTCAGGAACAACTTCAAGTTCCGGCTCAAGTTCAAGTTCCAGTTCTAGTACTTCTTCAGGTTCAAGTTCCGGAGGTCAAAATCTTTCGCCATTTTCAACATCTTCTTATATGGTGCTTGCTGATCCCGGATTAAATCAGATAACTATTTTTGGAGGAACACAGGAGCAGGTTAATCTTGCTCAGGAAATCATAAAAAACTTTGATAAAAAAGAGCCGCAGGTTTATCTTGAAATCTCTATTATCGAACTTAGCGAAGACGGCTCAAAAATATTATCAACTGAATGGATAAACAGTGCCGGAACAGATTCTCTTGGTTTTTCGGCAAAAACACTCGGAACTCCTGCAACACCAGGTGTTGCAGGGATACCTGCAACTGCAACAACTCCATTTGTTCCGGGACAAGCGGGGGTTCCCGGGTTATCAGGACAATCCGGAGCTTTAACATTGATAAATCCTTCGGGAGCAAATTTAGCTTTTCCTAAAGCCAGAGATTTCTCTACAGTAATTACCAGTATTATTACAAACGGTAAAGGTCGTATTCTTTCAAATCCAAGAATGATTGCTTCAAATAATGAACAATCTACAATAAATATAAATGAAGATATCGTTGCAAGTATTAAAACAGATACCACTACAAGTACTGCAACTACTTCTACCACAACAATAATACCCGGAAAAGTAGGGATAAGTCTTACTTTTACTCCTAAAATTTCTCCTAACGGTTATGTTACATTTGACCTAAAACCGTCTTACAGTTCAGTAAAAGGTGATGACGGTTATGGAGGAACTTTAACAAGAAGCAGAGATTTTGAAGCTAAAAACCTCAGCATTAAGGATGGAGAAACTCTTGTAATAGCAGGATTAATACAGGAAAGTGAAACAAATGCACAGTCAAAAGCTCCTATCTTAGCTGATTTACCAGTTGTTGGTGTTCTGTTCAAAAATCAATCTACCACCAAAAGCAGATCGGAATTGATTTTTATGATAACTCCAAGAATAATCAAAGATGATAAAGTAGAATCTATATAATTAATAAAAAAAATATAAAATTAAAATAAAAGGTAATAAAAATGACTGATCAAGTCGCAGAAAAAATAAGAAACAGTATAAATGTTGAATATCTCGGAATGTTTCTTGCTGAAGAAATTAAAAAAGAAAAATTTATTCCTATAAATAAACAGGGAGAATTTCTTTTTGTCGGTATTGTAGATGCAAACAATCAAGAAAAAAGAAACCCTGTATTAACAAAAATTGTTACGAAGACGAGATTGAAACCCAAAATCGTTCCTTTAACAGAAGAACAATTTGAAGAACTTTTTAGTTTTTTCAGAGATAAATTTCAAGAACCACCTATTCCGTTAAATCTGAATACGGTTGCTCTTAAGCCTGAAGAAAGTGAAGTTGTAGCATTTCCGAATTCTTCAAGACAGGCGTTGACACCAGTTGACAGCTCTCTCAAGAAAAGACTCGGAGATCAGCTTATTGATGACGGATTTATTACAAGAGAACAGCTTGAAGAGGCTCTTTTTCACAGTAAACAATCAGGTACCCCAATAGGTTCTGTACTGGTAAAATTAAATTTTATAACTGTTGATCAGCTAAGAAAGGCTCTTTCAAAGCAACAAGGTATAAATACTGTACAGTCAAAAGAGCTTGAGATTGACCGCAGCGTTATAAACCTTTTACCGGAAGACTTTATTAAAGAAAATAAAGTTGTTCCTATTAGAACGGACGGTAAAACTCTTTTTCTTGGAATGGTTAATCCAAACGATAAACAGGTTTTAAACGATATTATTTATATTACAGGTCTTAAACCTTATCCATTAATTCTTACTCATATAGAGTATGAAAGATGCATGAAAAATTTCTTTGAAACTGTCAGAGAAACGGATAAACTTCTCAAAGAAATTAATCATGAAGAAAGTGATATAGGCGATGAAGATAATTTATGGGATCAATTTGAAAGAGAACTTGAAGATGATTCTAACATCGTTGCAAAGTTTGCAAGTTCAATCATTACTGATGCTATAGATAGAAAAACAAGTGACGTTCATATTGAACCAATGTTTGACGGCTATATAGTACGTTATAGAACTGACGGTATTCTGCAAAAAGTACTTGACATCCCTAAAAAAGTTGAGTCTGCCGTAATGTCTCGTTTGAAAGTTATAGCAAAGCTTGATATTGCTGAACACAGAAGACCTCAGGACGGACATATTTCGTTAAAATATAATGACAGAACTTATGATTTAAGGGTTAGCACACTACCGGTTAACCAAAAAGAAAAAATGGTTATAAGGATTCTTGCGCCCGATATTAAAGTTCAAAAAGGTGATAACAAATTACAATTGGCTGGAGCCGTCCAGGAAGATCTTGAAAAAATAGAACTGATGACAAATAAGCCTCATGGTATTATTTTGGCGGTAGGTCCGACAGGAAGCGGTAAAACAACAACACTTTATTCTATTCTTAATAGAATGAACGATGAAAAAATAAATATAACAACGATTGAAGACCCTGTTGAAATTAAATTGGATGGAATAAGCCAAGTTCAGGTTAATCCTAGAGCAGATATTACATTTGCTTCTTGTTTAAGGGCTATTTTGAGACAAGATCCCGATGTAGTAATGATAGGGGAGATAAGAGATTTTGAAACCCTTGAAGCTTCAATTCATGCGTCAATTACAGGACACGTTGTTTTAAGTACTCTTCACACTAACAGCGCAGCTGCAACTGTTGTACGTCTTACAGAAATGGGTGCTGCCGCACATTTGGTAGCAACAGCTCTTGAGGGTATAATAGCTCAAAGACTTGTGAGAAAACTATGTCCTTATTGTAAAAGAGTTTATCAGCCGACTGATAAAGAATTAAAATTTATTGCTTCATCAGAAGAAGATATGCAATTCTTTAAAAAACAAAAAATATATGAGTCGGTTGGTTGTGATTCGTGTAATAATTCAGGTTTTGTGGGAAGAATGGGCATCTATGAAGTGCTTGTGGTTAGCCGAGAAATCAAAAAAATGATATCAAAAGGTGCTGCAGATCATGAAATTGAAGAAACTGCTATAAATTGCGGAATGAAAACATTGCAAAGAGGCGGACTTGATGCAATAGTCAATGGAGATATTTCTATTTCGGAATTTGTACGCGTTCTTGGCGTAGTTAATGATTAATATAAATAGATTCTCACAGCAGATAAACTATACTATTATGATTGTAAACGTATGAAATTGCTGAGAATAACAAGGAACCGGGACTAATATGGCTATCTTTACTCATAAATCGCTAAAAAACGGATCAGAAAAGGTTCAGGGCAAAATTGAAGCTGATTCTCTCAAAGAAGCAAGAGATCTTTTGAGAAAACAGGGATATATGCCTATTAAAGTTGAAGAAGAAGGCGTTACTCTCAGTCGAAACACCACTCAAAAAAGAAAAACATATAAAAAAGTTAAAGTAAATAAATTAAGTATGCGTGAGCAAATTGATTTTACAAATATACTTTATACTTTTGCAAAATCCGGTATTTCTCTTGTAGAATCGTTGTTTTTCATAGAAATGAATTCCGAAAGCCGTAATATTCAAAATCTTTCAATAGAGCTCAGAAAACTTGTACTGGCAGGTGGAGGATTAAGTGAAGCGATATCAAAATTTCCGGAATCTTTTGATCAGGTGTATATAGGTCTTGTAAGAGCAGGTGAAGAGAGTGGAGAGCTCGAGTCAACACTAAAAAGAATTTCTTTTTTGCTCGACAAGCAGGATAAATTAAAAAGTAAAGTTGTTTCAACTCTTTCATATCCTGTATTTGTCATAATTCTTGCAATGATTGTAGTAACAGTAATGTTGATGTTTGTATTTCCTGCATTTAAGGGAATGTATTCACAAATGGGCATAGAACTTCCTCTTTTAACGACAGTTTTGATAACTGTCGGGGAGTTTATGAAAAAATATTGGTATACTGTTCCTCTTGGTTTTCTTTCAACAGGATATTCAATATATTATATTTTTACATGGCCGACATCGAGAAAAATTTTAGATGAAATTGGATTAAATATACCTGTGTTTGAAAAGTTTCTGAGGTTTACTTCTCTCTCAAACTTTATTACTGCTTTGACAGTGGCATTTGAGGCAGGTGTTACGTTGGTAGACAGTTTGTTGTTTGCAAATCTTACGGTTACAAATATTGTGCTGCACGATGCTTTAAAAAAAGTTGCTGTTGATGTTCAATATGGAAAATCTCTTTCTGCTGCATTAAAGAGTTCTAAAGTACTTCCCGGAATTGTAATGTGTATGATTTCGACAGGTGAAGAATCAGGTTCTCTTGGAGAAATGCTAGAAATGGCGGGTGTTTATGTAGACGATCAAGTTGATCGCATAGTTGATATTTTAAGTAAAATGATGGAGCCTATTTTATTTGTTGTAATTGGTGCAATAGTTCTAGTACTTGCATTGTCTTTATATCTCCCTCTTTTCAAAGCTTATGCAAATATGGGTTAGGAAAAAGCAAAAAGGAAAAGCAATATGTCTAATGAAGTTTTTTTTAGTGAAGATGATTTTAGTGAAGATGATTTTATAAAATCAACAATATCAGGCTTTTGGTCTGAAAAAGTTTATGTAGTAACAAAAGATTATGAAATTAAAGGTTTTGTTTTTATGCCTAAAACAGGCAAAAAGAACAGGGTTTTATCGGATATTCTTAACGGCAAAAAGCGATTCATGGCAATTAAGGATGCAGAAATTACCAACAAACATTATCCTGAAAGAGCAGTTGAACTGAATGATTTTATCCAGATTAACCTTGACTCGATAGTTTTAATTAGACCCGTAAAAGAAAACTAAAATCTATGAAAACTCAAATCCTCGTTAATAAACTTATCCCTAGAACTTTTAATATTGTTAAAATTAATCAGGTTTTGATAATGCCGTTTTTAATGTTTCTTTTGCTTGTTGTTGTTGTATTATCTCCAGGCGGCATAAATCCTTTTGTAATAGTTGCAGTGTTGGCATTAAAGAGTGTTTTTCTTTCAGGCTGGCTTAATATGTTCCATATGTGTCTGGAAAATACCAATAATGAAAACATTTCAGATGAGCAAAAAACTTTAAATTCCTTGAATTTATATAAAGAATTTTTTCCCGGAGTAGGAAAATATTTTCAAAAAATATTTTGGGGAATTTTGATTTTTATTTTGTTTGTAAATTTGGTTGAATCAGCAATTTTTCATTTTTTAGGGACTTTTAAAAGTTTTTCGCTTGAAAATCTTCCTCAAACGCTTAGTACAAAATCCGATTTTTTAAATTTCTGGAATAAAATTAGTCATGCGGATAAAATAAGAATTTTTAAGATAGCGGCGATTGATATGTCTTTTGTCGGGTTTTTCTCTTATTTGACTATGCTGTGGACGCAGTTTGTTGTCGTTGAAAATAAAAACCCCGTGAGTGCATTTATTTCAAGCATAAAGGCTGTTTTAAATGATCCGATAAACACATTTTTAATATTTACTTTAATGTTGATAAGCTTTATTTTTATTTTTGTTTTAAATTTTATGTTGGGTGAAAATATTTTGAGCCAGTTATTGACTCTGATGCTTTTTGCCTATGTTATAGTTTATTATACGATGATGACTTTTTTATACTTTGAAAGATACAGGTAAGTTTGTAAAATCGTATGCATCCCTTTAACTGTACTTGTTTTTTTCTAAAAAAACAAGTTAAAAAGAACTTCATTCTGAGCTACGGTTTTTATATTTTTACCCTGTTTATGATTAAAGATTTTGCTTGTTTGAGGCTTGTAAATTCAGTCATTTTAATTCTTTAATATGTGTGTAAAATATTACGAAACCTTTGCAGAGGGCAATTTAAAAAAGGATAAAGATTATAAGTGAATAATCTCTGTAAAAAACCAAAATTAATTGCCATAGTTGGTCCTACAGCTTCAGGAAAGACAAATATCGCTATTCAAATTGCCAAAATACTGAATGGAGAGATAATTTCTGCTGATTCAAGACTTGTTTATAAGGATTTTAACATTGGAACAGCCAAACCAACAGAAGAAGAGACGGCAGGAATCCAGCATTATCTTGTAAGCATTCAATCTCCGTCAGAAACTTATACTGTCGGCAAATATAAAAAAGAAGCTGAAGAAAAAATCAAAGAAATTCTTAATAAAAACAAAGTACCGATAATCGTTGGAGGAACGGGATTTTATATAAAAGCGCTTCTTGAAGGCTTAAATATTCCTGATGTTGATCCTGACGAGGATTTTCGGCAGGAAATGGAAGATCTGGTCAAAAATAAAGGAAAAGAAGCCCTTTATAAAAAACTTCAGGAATCCGACCCTGAAATGGCTAAAAAGCTCATGCCTAATGATTCTTTTAGGATTATAAGAGCGCTTGAGGTTCAAAAAATATCAGGTCAAAAAATGTCAGAAAGTCAAACAGTTTCAGAATCTGAGTATGACGTGCTTTACTGTGGCTTAAATGCCGAAGACAGAGAGCTTCTTTATGAAAGAATAAATTGCAGAGTAGTTATAATGTTGGAACAAGGGCTGATTAAAGAAGTAGAAACCCTTATAAAAAAATACGGACGAACAGTTTCTTTATTAAAAACTCTGGGATATAAAGAGATTTGCGAGTATTTTGACGGAATTTACACACTCGAAGAAGCAGTTGCAAAGATTCAGCAAAATACCAGAAAGTTTGCAAAGAGGCAGCTTACGTGGTTTAGAGCAAATAAGAAGATTAATTGGTTTTTTATTGATAAAATTGATAGTGTTACAATAGTTGATAAAATAGTTGAAGAATATCTTAAGCACTAAAGGTGTCATTCTGAGTGCTTTAGCACGAAGAATCTGTCCCATTTATGAATAATAGCAGAATTATATTGCTATGGATAGGCATTGTGGATGGCACAATAAATTAGCAAAAGAATTAAAAGCGGCAGAAATTGAATTTGATGAAAAGAAACTTCTGGAAGTATAAGAATGAATACAACTTTTGAATATGATGTGATAGTGGTAGGTGGCGGTCATGCCGGATGTGAAGCGGCGATGGCAGCTTCAAAACTTGGTGCTAAAACACTTTTAACAAGTTTAAATATAGAAAATCTGGCAATGATGCCTTGCAACCCTGCCATAGGCGGACCTGCAAAGTCTAATCTTGTGCGGGAGATAGATGCGCTTGGCGGAATTATGGGGATTGCAGCCGATGCTACTTATTTGCAGATGAAAATGCTTAATTTAAGTAAAGGACCTGCTGTTAGAGCTTTGAGGGCGCAATCAGACAAAAAAGAATATATGAAGTTTGTCAGGGAATTACTGGAAAAACAGGAAAATTTGCAGATTAAGCAATGTACTGTAGTTGATTTGATTGTTAACGATGACAAAATTTGCGGTGTTATAGACGAACTGGGGTTGCAATACAAAGCTAAAGCAGTTGTTTTAACGACAGGAACATCACTTAACGGAAAGATTTTTATAGGATTACAGTCTTTTTCAGCGGGAAGATTGGGAGAAATGCCGGCAAACGGGCTTTCTGAGGCTCTTATTAAGCTGGGCTTTACTGTAAAAAAACTAAAAACAGGTACTCCTGCCAGAGTCGATGCAAGAACTATTGATTTTTCCAGATTAATCGTTCAGCCGGGAGATAAACAGCTCAATTTCTTTTCTTTTGAGCCTAACAGACCTGTAAGAGAACAAATTCCTTGCTATTTGACAAGGACAACAAAACAAACTCACGATATAATACTTGCAAATCTTGATAAATCGCCGATGTATGCAGGACTTATCGGTGGTAAAGGTCCTCGTTACTGCCCTTCTATTGAAGACAAAGTTGTAAGGTTTGCCCACAACGAATCTCATCATATATTTATTGAGCCGGAAGGAAAAAACACTTATGAAACTTACGTTCAGGGCTTTTCAACAAGCCTTCCTGCCGATGTTCAGCTAAAAATGCTGAGATCTTTGCCGGGACTTGAAGAAGTTTTTGTCCTAAAACCTGCTTATGCGGTTGAGTATGACTATATTCCTGCTGTTCAGCTTACACACTCGTTGATGACAAAAAAAATAAACGGTTTATTTTGCGGTGGACAGGTTAATGGAACAAGCGGATATGAAGAAGCAGCAGCGCAAGGACTTATTGCAGGAATTAATGCCGCCAGATATAGCGAAAATAAAGAATTAATTGTTTTGTCAAGAAGCAGTTCCTACACAGGAACACTTATAGATGATCTTGTAACAAAAGAAATGGATGAACCATACAGAATGCTTACTTCAAGGTCAGAATACAGGCTTATATTAAGGCAGGATAATGCAGATGAAAGGCTTACGCCTCTGGGAAGAGAAATTGGGCTGATAAATGATGAAAGATGGAAGCTTTTTCAGGAAAAACAAAAATCTATTCAGGAAGAGACGCACAGGCTCGAAAATACAAGAATTAAGCCGAACGAAGAAATAAACAAAACCCTTGCTGAATACGGCGAAGAAATGAAACTTAGCTACACGCTTGCAGAATTAATTAAGCGACCGAATTTAAATTATGAAGCGATTAAAAAAGTTGACTCTAAAGCGCATGAAATTGCACTTTCAAGGGAAATTTATGAGAATGTAGAAGTAAATCTTAAGTATTCCGGCTATATAGAAAGACAAAACTCTCAAATAGAGCAGGCGGATAAGCTTGAGAAGACAAAAATTCCTGAAAATATTGATTATCAAGAAATTTTCCAGCTTTCTAAGGAAGCAATAGATAAATTGTCAAGAATCCGCCCTGTAAATCTTGCGCAGGCTTCGAGAATAGGCGGGGTTAACCCTGTTGATATTTCTATCCTCATGGTAATTCTGGAAGCAAGAAGACGCACAAAAACAAAAGTTTAATCCTGATTTTTCGCCATTTGGCGAGTTAATAAATTCTATTTTTATTGCCATACTTAACCAACGGAGGTTTAGTCATGCCGGAAAAAGAAATCAAAAAAACAGTAAACATAAAAATAAATTCAGTTGTTATTGAAGGTGAATTAACGGTTCCTGAAAATTCATCAGGTTTGGTTTTGTTCGCACATGGCAGCGGAAGCAGTAGATTTAGCCCGAGAAATAATTTTGTTGCTCAAATATTGCAAAAAGAAAAATTGGCGACTCTTCTGGTGGATTTATTGACAAAACAGGAGGATTTAATCTATGAGAGTCGATTTGACATAAATTTGCTTTCTGAGCGTTTAATCGGAATAACTAAGTGGCTTAAGGAAACTGAAGAAACAAAAGATTTAAGTATCGGTTATTTTGGCGCAAGTACCGGAGCAGCTTCTGCTGTTATATCAGCAGCAAAAGAAAAAGCTAATGTTTCGGCGATAGTTTCTCGAGGGGGAAGGGTTGATCTGGCTGATAAGCAATTAGCAGAAATTGAAACCCCAATTTTATTGATAGTTGGTGAAAATGACGATTTTGTTATTGATGTGAATCAATATGCTTTGAAAAAAATTAACTGCACAAAAGAATTATCCATAATCCCCAAAGCCACACATCTTTTTGAAGAGCCGGGGGCTTTGGAAGAAGTTGCAAAACAGGCAGCAAATTGGTTTTTAAAGTTTTTAAAAAAGGAATAGTCGATGCTTTTTAAGAATAGGCAGGATGGCGGACGACAACTCGCTGAGAAATTAATAAAATTTAAAGACGAAAATCCGATAATCATTGCTTTGCCCAGAGGTGGCGTAGTTACAGGCTATGAAGTGGCAAAAATACTCAAGGCTTCTCTGGATGTAATGATTACCCGAAAGTTGGGAAGTCCTTTTCAGCCCGAATTGGGAATTGGTGCCATTGCACCGAATAATGTCCGCATACTCAACCTTGATGCAATTAGATTTCTGGGGATTTCTAAAGATGAGATGGAAGAAATTATCAAGCGTGAGACCGTAGAAATGAACAGACGAATAAAACTCTATCGCGGCAACTTGCCTCCGCTTGATTTGAGCGGAAAAACAGTGATTATAGTTGATGACGGGCTTGCTACAGGTGTTACGGCAGGAGCGGCTGTTTTAGCTGTAAAGCAGATGATTCCTGAAAAAATTATCCTCGCTGTCCCTGTAAGTCCTCAAGATACTGCCAATAAGTTCCGTGAGGAAGTTGACGAGTTTATTTGCCTTCGTGAACCACCTGATTTTTTTGCGGTTGGTCAGTATTATTGTGATTTTGAGCAGGTAACCGACAAAGAAGTTATTTCACTATTAAATCTTGCAAGAAAATAAATGCATGAAATAAAAAATATTTATCTGTCTAATAAATTTCATAATATAATTATTTTATCTGAGTAAGTAATTTAGAGAGAGTTTGATATGTTAGACATAAAGGTTATTAGAGAGAATCCTGATAAGGTTAATGAGCTTTTAAAAAGACGAAATCCCGAATTATCAATTGATGAAGTCATTGAAATTGATAAACAAAGAAGAGGCGTACAAGGAAAAGCTGATAATTTAAGGGCAGAGAGAAAAAATATTTCTCTACAAGTCGGAGCTCTTAAAAAAGAAGGCAAAGATACAACAGAAATACAGGAAAATGTCAGAAAACTCGGTGAAGAAATAAAAGAACTCGAAGAAAAAGAGCTTGAGTTTAACGAAAAACAAAAAAATCTTCTGCTGAATATCCCGAATACTCCTGACGAAACAACGCCTGTAGGACATGATGATTCTGCAAATACTGTTATAAAAACAGTTGGCGAAGTTCCTGAAAAATCTTTCGAAATAAAACCCCACTGGGATCTTGGCATTGAGCTTGATTTACTTGACTTTGAAAGAGGGGTAAAGCTTTCTGAATCAAGATTTACAATATACAAAGGCGCAGGAGCAAGATTAGAAAGAGCTATAATAAACTTTTTCCTTGATGTTCACACTACAGACCATGGCTATACAGAAATTCTTCCGCCATATCTTGTGAATTCAGCTTCTATGACAGGAACAGGACAGCTTCCTAAGTTCAAATCAGATATGTATAAATGCGAAGAAGAAGATTTATACCTGATTCCTACAGCAGAAGTGCCTGTTACTAATATCTACGCCAATGAAATATTGAACGAAGAGGATTTGCCTAAATATATGACGGCATATACCCCATGTTTTAGAAGAGAAGCAGGTTCTGCGGGTAAAGATACAAGAGGCTTAATCAGGCAGCACCAATTTAATAAAGTTGAACTTGTAAAACTTTGTCTGCCGGAAGCTTCGAGGGAAGAGCATGAAAAACTTACCAAAAATGCGGAAAAAATGCTCGAATTGCTTGAACTTCCATACAGAAGAATAGAACTTTGTACCGGAGATATAGGGTTTAGCGCTCAAAAATGCTATGACTTAGAAGTTTGGCTTCCTTCTTCAGGAACTTATAGAGAAATTTCCAGTTGCAGTAACTTTGGGGATTATCAGGCAAGAAGAGCCGCCATAAGATACCGCTCAAAACTTACAGGAAAACCCGAATTTGTGCATACAATAAACGGCTCAGGACTTGCAGTCGGCAGAACTTTCGCTGCAATCCTTGAAAACTTCCAACAAGAAGACGGCTCTGTACTTATACCGAAAGTTTTGCAGAAATATTTCGGTGCGGAAGTTATTAAGAAAAATTAAATATTTATAAAAAATCCGAATCGATTTCAGGTATATATAAATTCAAAGAGAGGGTTTTTATGGCTGATGTTCAGGAAAAAATAGAAGTAATAACTGAAGTTATTTCAAAGTCAAACGAAAATAAACCCGAAAAACTTTCTGTAAAACAATTGCTGAATCTTTGTATAGGTTTTTTCGGTTTGCAATTCGCATGGTCAATGCAAATAGGACTTTCCGGCAGAGTTACAGAACCTCTTGGTGCAACACCGTTAATCTTTGGTCTGATGTGGCTTGCGGGTCCTATTACAGGCATTCTTGTTCAGCCGATTATCGGTGTAATAAGCGATAATATTATGACAAAAATCGGCAGAAGAAGACCCTTTCTGATTGTAGGTGCAATTATAGGAAGTTTAGCCCTTCTTGCTTTTCCTAATTCTCTTGCTATAGCAACAAAAATTGGGATTCCTGCGATTATTTTAGCGGCAGCAGTTCTTTGGATAATTGATGCCAGCGTTAATATAAGTCAGGGACCTTACAGGGCTTTAATTCCTGATATTGCGCCACAAGAACAACACGCTGTTGCAAATTCTTACCTGAGTTTTGCAATAGGACTCGGCTCAGTAATTTCTTTCGGGTCTCCGCTCGCTGTTAAGCTTTTAACGGGCTATCAAATGTCTATTTACCAACAATTTATAATGGCTGCAATTGCTTTTACAGTATGTATTCTTTACACAAGCCTTACAACAAAAGAGAATACAAAGCTTAAGAAAAATGATTCGCAGAAAGAAAGCGCATTAGAGCCTGCTAAAAACTTTGGAATCAGTGCGCTAATTTCACTTTTTGTTATGGGAATTATATTTTTAACAGGTAAATTTGATCTTTCAAATAAAGATTCGGTGATTAATCTTTTATCTTTATTCGTATTAATAACAAGCGTTCCAATGCTCGGTATGGCGCTTATGAGTTTTAAATCAAAAGAAATTTTCAAGCTTTGTGCGGTTCAGTTTTTTACATGGCTTGGAATGATGAGTCTTTTTATTTATTTTAACAATTATGTCGTACATAATATTTATCAAATCCCTGATCTTTCAGCCGCTACAGAGGCAATTAAGGCTTCTTTCAATGCTAAAATTCTTCAGGCAACAAACATTTCCGGCGGAGCATTTGCACTGCTTAATTTAGTATGCTTTCTTGTTTCACTTCCATTAGGGTATTTATGCAACAGATTCGGAAAGAAAAACGTGCATGCGGCATCATTAACGACAATGGGCTTGTCTTTTCTGGGATTAGCATTTATTGCAAAGTCTACACTTCCCGTATTTGTTTTTATGGGTGTAATAGGTTTGGGTTGGGCTTCGATTCTGGCTTTACCGTTTGCTTTGCTTACAGAACATATTCAGGTCGGAACAGAAGGCTCTGCTATGGGGAAATTTAACCTGTTTATCGCAGGTCCTCAGCTCTTAACTTCTGTGGCTATAGGGTTTTTAATTAATAAAAGCCCAATGTCTGTAAATGGAGGAATGGCTCATCATTGGGAATATGCATTTATCGTAGGCGGAATTTCTGTACTAATCGCAGCCATTATTACACTTACCGTCAAAGAAAAAGGCAAAACGCTTAATTAACTCGAATATCTAAAATCGTCATTGCGAGCATAGCGAAGCAATCTATAAAATTAAAACGGATTGCCTGCTTCGAGTCTAAAGCCTCTTTGCCCAATGACGCATAAATTTAACTGACAATTGGAGTTACTTAAAGGGGAGAAAAAGGCGTAGGTTCTACGGATAAAAATATTAACAGATAATTAGCTTATTGCAGCAACTTTAAAGCTTCTTCAAGAAGCTGTTTATTTGTGCTGACGAGTTTATTAGCCATATCAAGCTGAAGTTTTGCCTGTTGGAAATAAGTAATATTTCCTTTCATATCAGCGTTTGAAGATTCAAGAAGGAAGCCCCTGACTTCGCCTC
Organism: bacterium; assembly: GCA_037147175.1. NCBI lineage: Bacteria > bacterium. The sequence continues at coordinate 15,722 of JBAWVS010000026.1, read as the reverse complement.
TGCCGATAACAGGTTTTCCGGAGGCTTCGTTTTCAATATAATAACCTTCCTTAACCTGTGTCATTGCAGCAGGGTTATGGAAATTCATAACAGAAATTTTGTATAAAGGAACTTTAATTTTTCCTTTGTCGGCTTTACCATAAAGAACGCCATCGCCTTTTATTTCAAATTCTTCGTATTTGCCTAAATATTTGCCGTTGCTTGGATCAATCCAAAGTTTTATATCAGTAGTGGGAATTGCTGCAAGGTTGTCTTCTGCTCTTCCTGCGTTAGGGTCTTTTATTCCTGCCTGAACTTCACCTTTGTCGTTTAAAATATAACCCTGTACGTTATAGCCTTCTTTTGTCTTATAAACACCTTCCCTGTCAAAAGTAAATTCACCAAGACGTGTGTATAAAATGTTTCCGTCGGGTCTTTTGGTTACGAAAAATCCCTGTCCTTCCAGAAAGACATTTTCAGGGGAAGTTCCCGGCATTGATTTACCTTGAGTAGTCTTTACCCTTATTTCATCTAAAGTTGAACCGTTCAGAAATGACTGGAAAGTGCCGTTTATTTCTCTATAACCGGGTGTGTAAACATTACTCAGGTTTACTGCAATTTGATCCATCCAATCTTTTGTTACCCGCTGGGTATTGATGGCCGTTACAAAGGAATCGTTCATTGATTACCTCCTTTATTTTGTTTTTTGTTATTATTTTTGGAATTATCTTTGTAAAAAATTTCTTCATAAGGTATGCCTTCTGAATCCAGCTTGTCCTTAAGATTAGGGATACTGCTTTTAAGAGCGTATTCCATTGCTTTATCGTTAGAAACAAACTCGGCGATAAGTTTTCCGTTATTATTCATTTTTAATATAACGGAAGAATTTCCATTAAAATCCAGCCTGACAGGTTTTTGGGATTTGAAAGAATATTCCATTAAATTAAACAGACCCTTTGATACATCAAAACTTTTGTAAGAAACTTGATTATCCTGATTTTGAACGGTTAAATTTGCCTGAAAATTTTGATGATTTAAATTATTCAAGCTGATGGAAGGATTTTCAAAGCAGTTTCTCAAAAAATCAATATCTTTCTTCTTGAAATTATCTAAATTTATTACGGTATCTTTATCAAAAGATTTTAAATTTTCTTTTTTACGCATAAAAAGCTTTATGGCATCAATATTGTGTATTTTTACTAAAATATTTTCTTTTTCGGAAAGTTTTTTCAAAGTTTTTAATGCTTCTGTGTTTTTTTCCTGAGGCATTAAAACTTGAAAGTTATTTAGAATATTTTTTTCTTCATCAGTTGTATTTTTTTTGTTTCCATCTGGTTTTTGGAGATATGCTGCAAAATCAGAAAATTTGGAGTTCAAAGAAGTTGACTTCACTCCATTAGCTCTGTTATTATCCTGGTTTTTGTTATTATTGACCTGTATTGGAATATTTTCTTCAATTTTGGATTCAATCTTTGATTCAATTTTCATCCTGCATCATTCCTTCTTCTTCGTCTTCTTCAAGCTGATCTTTGATTTTTTCCAGCATCTTAGCGTAGTGTTTTTGTCCTGCAATCTCGTTAAGTATTTTCATTTCAGCTTTTTTTTCTTCTTCTTTGTATTGTTCATGCATTTTTTCTTTATGTTTTTCAAGAACTTTTACAGCTTTTTCCAGTTCTGCGAGTTTTTCTTTTTCTTCATTAAGGATATCTATGGCTTCCTGTTTTTTGATTTCAAGTTGAGCGATTATTTCATCAAGGTGTTTTATGTAGGTGTCATAATTTTCCATAAGCGTGTGGTGTGCGGAATAAATAGATTTTCGGAGGAGCGCAACGCTGTTTTTATTTTTATTTATCTCTGCTTGAATCCTCTGGACTTCTCTTTGAGCTTCTATTACGACATTAAGCTGTTCATCTCTTTTTTGTATTCTGTATTTAATGACTTTTTCAAGTCTGTATTTAAAAGGCACACTTCTTCCTTTGTAGAGATTTTCCCTCTACTATCTATTTTCTAAAAATTTACATAATTCTATAACCTCTATTAAGAGGAAATAAAAGCTGCATGTTTTTATTTAATGATTTTTTTAGGAAAGTCAAAAATCTATAAGCTAAATATCCAAAATCGACATTGCGAGTATAGCGAAGCAATCTATAAAAATAAAATGGATTGCCGTGTCGAGTCTAAAGCCTCTATACTGTTACAGGATCAGAATTATTGAAACTTCATAAAGATTTACCGAACAAGTTTTTGATGTAATGCCTGATGTATATGAGCAAGCAAGTAATGCTCTAAATGAAATGCGATGAATATATTAACGCATGTAGATTTTCTTATTTTCGACGCAATAGATAAATCGCCACGGCTTGTAGTAGAGGTAGATGGCGTAAAATTTCACGCAGAAGGAACACGACAATCAGAGCGTGATGCGATGAAGAATGAAATTCTTAATAAATATGATTTGCCGATATTGAGGTTTAGAACTGACGGAAGAGACGAGCGTAAACAATTAATTGAAGCACTTGATAGCCTTTTAGGTAAGTCATAATAATTAGTGCAATGTGGCTATTTTAGATAAACAGGCTTGTTTCATATATTCTGGGAAGGTTTCTGCACATATTTGAGCACGATATTTATCTTTTATCTTTAAAATAATCTCAACTAAAACAAGCTATAACATCGCCGATAAAATCTTTTAAATTGTAATTGTTAAAGGAATCTATTTTGAACTTGCCGCATTCGGGATAGAGATCTTTTTGTGCATAATCCTCTATATATTCAGGTTCAAACGTTGCAATAATCATAACGTCAAAATCAGCATTTTTAATTTCATAAGGAGGTATTGCTTTTATACCTTTATATTGTTCTTCTTTTTCAAATTTATTATCTGAAATTGCGACAATATTAAGAATTGAAAGGTCATAATTTTCCTGTATTACATTAAAAAACAAACCTGCTCCATAAATAAGCACTTTTTTATTTTTGTACGTTTTTGCCAGCTTATTTATGTGTTTTTGTAATTTTTTCTTTTTTAAATACTCGAGTATTTCATCGTAATTCATACATAAAACTCCTTTTGATATCTTTTTAGTTTATTATATACCATTTTCCGCTTTTTGAGAGAATGTTTTTGGTGTTCTTGAAAAAGAAAATATGGTACAATTTGAACTATGAAAAAGATTTCAGTTATAGGATTAGGATATGTAGGCTTACCTGTTGCGGTTGCCTTTGGCAAAGTTACAGAAGTAATCGGATTTGACATTAACAAAAATAGAATTAACGAATTAAAACAGGGTTTTGACAGTACTAATGAAGTTGAATCAAGCGAACTCAAAACTTCAAGAGTTAATTTTACCGATGATATTGAAGCCATAAAAAATGCTGATTTTTATATAATCTGCGTGCCGACTCCTGTTGATAAAATGAATACGCCTGACTTAACGCCATTGATTAGCGCCACAAAAACCGTAGCAACTGTCTTGAAAAAAGGTGACATTGTTGTTTACGAGTCTACAGTTTATCCCGGCTGCACAGAAGATGTTTGTGTGCCGATTTTGGAAGAAATATCAAACCTGAAATTCAAACAGGATTTCGAAGCGGGATTTAGCCCTGAAAGAATTAATCCCGGTGATAAAAATAATCGTTTTGAAACCATAAAAAAAGTTGTGTCGGCTTCGTCTGATGAGGCTTTAGAGATTGTGGCATCCCAGTATCAGAGTGTTGTGAAAGCCGGAATCTATAAAGCGAGTTCTATTAAAGTTGCTGAAGCTGCAAAAGTTATTGAAAATACTCAGAGAGATATTAACATTGCTTTTATGAATGAACTTGCAATTATCTTTAAAAAAATGGACATCGATACAAAAGAAGTTTTGGAAGCAGCCTCGACCAAGTGGAATTTTTTAAACTTTCAACCCGGACTTGTCGGAGGTCATTGCATTGGTGTAGACCCTTACTATTTAACATACAAAGCAGAACAGCTCGGATATAAATCAGAAGTTATACTTTCGGGCAGAAAAATTAACGATAATATGGGCGGCTGGATCGCACAAAATATTATTAAACAGGCTATAAACAACAAAATTCAAGGTACTGTAACTGTTTTTGGTTTAACTTTCAAAGAAAATGTTCCTGATACAAGAAATTCAAAATCTTACGATATAATCAGGGAATTTAAAGAGTGGGGCTATAAAGTGCAAACTCATGACCCGTTTTTGCCGCAATCAAGTCTTGAAAAATCGGATATTATTGTTTTAGCGGTTGCCCATGATGAATATAAAATTAAAGGGTGGAGTTTAATAGAGGAATTTATTGATTTAAAAAAGACGGCAATTGTCGCCGATATTAAGGGTATACTTGATAAAACACAAAAGCCTGAAAATATAATTTTATGGAGACTTTAATGAAAATTCTTGTTACGGGAACAGCAGGATTTATCGGGTATTTTGTCGCAAAACAATTGCTTGAAGAGGGTCATGCTGTTATAGGAATTGACAACGTAAATGACTATTACGATGTTAATCTTAAAGAAGCCCGTTTAAATAAGTTAAAAGCTTTTGAAAATTTTAAAGAAGAAAGAATTAATTTAGCTGATAAAATTAATATCGATAGGGTTTTTAGAGAACATAAACCTCAAAGAGTTATAAATCTTGCTGCTCAGGCAGGTGTTACTTATAGTTTAAAAAAGCCGCAGGCGTATGTTGACTCAAATATTACAGGATTTCTTAATATACTTGAAGGTTGCAGGGATAATGATGTACAACATCTTGTTTTTGCTTCTACTGCTTCTGTATACGGCGGTTCTAAAATAATGCCGCAAAGTGAAAAAGATTCTTGTAATCACCCTTTGAGTCTTTATGGTGCGACAAAAAAAGCAAATGAAATGATGGCACATTCTTATTCTCATCTTTTTTCAATCCCTATAACAGGATTAAGATTTTTTAATTGTTATGGCCCCTGGGGCAGACCTGATATGGCGTTGTTTATTTTTGTTAAAAATATAATCGAAGGTAAACCTATAAACGTACATAATTTTGGTAAAATGAAGCGTGATTTTACTTATGTTGAAGATATTGCAAAAGGAGTTGTTTTAACAGCTTTGGGCGAAGTTCCTGTTATTGCAGAAGAAAATGACAATGATAAAAGTGCTGTGGCTCCTTTCAAAATATACAATATCGGTAATAATTCACCGGTAGATTTAATGTATTATATAGAGTGTATTGAAAAAGAGTTGGGGAAAAAAGCGATAATTAATTTTGTGCCTATTCAGCCGGCAGAGATCGAAAAATCCTGGGCAGACAGTTCAAAATTAATGAAAGATTATGGTTATAAGCCTCAAACAAAAATCGAAGACGGTGTTCACGAGTTTGTTAAATGGTATAGGGAATTTTACGGGGTATAGTCAAAAAATACTCTAAATAACGTGAATCTCCCAGATAGTCAAAATCCATATGAATACCGGTATTGTCATTCTGAGGGCTTTAGTCCGAAGAATCTGTCCAAAAATGCATTTAAGCTTAAAACCCAAAAGGAACAGATGTTTCGCTTTGCTCAACATGACAATAAGAAAATTAATTGGTAATTGAAGTTAAAGAACGTGAAAGGCTATAATATGTTTTTAACATAAGAGTCTCTTAAAAAATTTGAGTATAAATATGGTTAAGCTATAATTTTATTGCTGAATATTGGTTGGTAAGAGTAATAAAATAATAATGAAAAAGGTCTATATAGAAACACTCGGCTGTCAGATGAACAAGTCGGACTCGGAAAAAATCCTAGGCATTCTCGAAACACAAGGGTATAAAGAAACTACTTTGAGAGAAGAGGCAGATTTGCTCATAATGAACACATGTAGCATAAGAGAAGCTTCTGAAAACAAAGCTTTTAGCCATCTTGGCATCTGGAAAAAATTTAAAAAAGCTAATCCTAATGTCAAAATAGCTGTATGCGGCTGCATTGCGCAGCAAACAAAAGAAAAAATCTTTAAAAGATCACCGCAGGTGGATTTGATTTTCGGGACGCATAATATAGAAGAACTTCCAAAACTTATAAATCAGCTTTCTGAAAAAGATAAAGTCTGCTCAATACTTAAAACTCCTTATCAAACAGAAGAAAATTTTTATTCTCGAAGACAGGAAGGGCTTTCAGCGTGGCTTCCTATCATTGAAGGGTGTGATTATTTTTGTACTTACTGCGTTGTACCTTATACAAGAGGAAGGCAAAGGAGCAGACCGTCTGAAGATATAATTCGTGAGGCAAAAGAGATTATCAGTCAGGGATATAAAGAAATTACTCTGCTCGGTCAAACTGTAGACTCTTACGGGAAGGATTTTGAGAACCCCCAAATTAATCTTTCCAGCCTTTTAAGGGAATTAAACGGACTTGATGGGCTCTTGAGAATCAGGTTTATGACTTCTCATCCTTCGGATATCACTGATGAACTTATTTATACCGTCAAAAACCTTGAGAAAGTCTGCGAATTTTTCCATCTTCCGATGCAGTCGGGAAGCACGGAGGTTCTTGCCAAAATGAAAAGACCTTACACCAGAGAAGAATTTTTGGTGCTGGTTAACAAAATAAAAAAAGAAATTCCTGATGTTGCAATAACCTCTGATTTTATAGCGGGGTTTCCGGGAGAAACAGAAGAGCAGTTTAATGAAACACTTTCTATAATAGACGAAGTTGTTTTTGATCAGTGCAATACGGCAGCATACTCGCCGAGAAAACAAACTCCCGCAGCTGTTTGGAAAGAGCAAATTGCTTATGAAGAAAAAAAACGCAGACTTAATATCCTTTTTGATAAAACAAAAGAAGCGACCGTTAAATCAAATGAGAAGTACGTGGGTAGGATTTTGGAAGTGCTTCCCGATAATTTTAAAGAAGAAAGCGACGGCACACGTCTTAGCGGGCGGACAAGAAACGGCAAACTTACACATTTCAAAGGTTCAAAGGAATTAATCGGAAAACATGTTGATGTTGAAATCACAGAAGCTTCTATATGGTGTTTAAAAGGAAGAATCAAGCTTTAATTTGATTGACTAATTTAAAAATAAAAGTATATTTTTATTAGAGTAAATTTAACAGGTAATATGCAAAATGAAAGCTTTTAAATATATTTTTGCGGTTTTGTTTTTAGTTTTTTCGCTTAATTCAGCCGGATTATGTCAAAAAAATTCTCATTCAGGCGATGCGGTATTTCCGGCAGGAACTTTGTTAAAAGGAGTGTTGCAAAACAGGCTTTCATCGCTTAACAGCAAAATTGGCGATAAAGTTTATCTGCTTATACCTTTTGATGTAAAAATCGGTGAAATTACTTATATTCCTAAAAAATCATTGTTAATCGGTCAGGTTCTCCAATCTCAAAAAGCGAGGGAAGGAAAGAACGGATTTGTTCAGATAAACTTTGAATATCTTGAATTACCGGACGGATGGGGAACAGATATTTCTGCTCATGTTTGGAGTTTTGACGGACGAGGAATCATAGGCGGAGAAATTACCAGAAGAGTTTCTTACAGAAAAATTCCGCATTATACAGAAACTACAGGCGTAATTGTACAACTTATTGAATCAGGATCAAGAGCAATGGGGAAAGAAAAAATTATTTCTGCCGGAACAGAATTTATAATAGTCCTTGACAATGATCTTGCAATTAAGCCTGAATCAAATTTATAAAAATTTAATCAGGATCTGATATTTATAAAAATTCAACTAAAATTTGAAAAATTATAGAAAAACATGTTTAAATATATTTATGCTTAATAACAAATTTATCACGTGAATTAGTGTAAAACTCTTGTACGAAATTTTGACTTTAAGCTATACTTAAACTATTAAAATAGGCATAATAAAATTGAAATTTATAAAAATATTATGATGAAATTGAACCATTTACAAAGATAAATCGTAATATTATGTAGAAAGACTGTTGAAAGAAAAAGTTTTAAAAGAACAATAAGAATTGAAAAGGAGAATTTTATGAAAAGAGGATTAAAATCTTTAACAGCACAAAGTTTAGCTTGCTTGGTACTTGCTTCGGTAATCAGCCCTGCGTTTGCACAAAATTACAATTACGTAAAACCAATAAATAAAAAAGTAAATTCCGGTTATAACTATAATCCCGGATATTCAGGCCAGTCCCAAAATAATTATCAGAATGGTTATAATTTACCTCCTTTACAGGGTAGTGTTACAACCGTTCCGGCAGGAAGCGTTATAAACGGTGTTGCACCGACAACCGCAATAAGCACTCAGTACTTAACAGCCGGTGATCCTGTAGTATTTACTTTGAATCAGCCTTATTATTTTAATGGAGTAGCTGTTCTTCCTGCGGGAACAAGTATTCAGGGTAATGCCGTTATTGCTCAAAAAGCAGGATATGCAGGTGGATACGGTAAATTAAAAATTATGTTTAATAATGCAAATCTTCCAAACGGACAAAGAGTTCCTGTTTCAGGAAAGCTTGTTACAAGTGACGGAACAGGTGTTTTGTCCGGAGGAACTACAGGCGGACGCGTTGTGAATGCCGGTAAAAATGCTGCTATTGGCGCAGGTGCAGGCGCTCTTCTCGGATTGATAGGAAGCGCTGTTTCAGGCGGTAATAAAGGCAAAGGAACTGCAATCATGACCGGAGTCGGCGGTGGCTTAGGTCTTCTGGGAAGCGGAGTTCAAAAAGGAAACGATGTTTATTTGGAAGCAGGCCAGCCTGTTGACATAATACTTGATCAGCCTCTTACCGTCAGCGGAAGTCAGTCTAACAACAACAATAATAATTATAATAATTATAACTATTAAAAATTAAGGAATACGATGTCGGGCATTACCTGACATCGTATTATCTTAAATATTATTACTTAACCTATCGGTCAATTGTGATTAAAATTCATATTATGCTAAACTTTACACTTATAGTGCGAAAATGAATTTTAGCACAGATGGGGAATCACGCAAAGCGGGAGTGAAGGCTTGAAAAACAATTTTGTTGTCTTGAAAAGTTTGAACTCATTTTCTACAAGATTAGCGAGAAGTTTTAATGGGAAGCATTTTAGAAAATAAAACCGATCAGGATGATCTGCAAAAACAAAAAGAACAAATTTCAGCTCTATTAAGAGAAGACAAAGAAAACTTCCCTCTTAAAAAGGCACTTGTGATTTCAGGTGTTGCACATCCTTTAATACCTTTTTTGGTGTGGCTTTTAATTGCTGTACTGGCATTTTTCGGGCTTAATCTTAATTTGTTTCCAAAGCCGGAAATTAAACCCAGAGATATTGAATTTGTAATAGTAAACAATAAAGAACAGCCTCCAATAAACAAAAATACAAGATTACGAGCTGACAGAAATTCCAGGGCAGGTGGAAAACACGATCCTACCAAGAAAATTTCTGAGCCTACTCCTGTTTCAAGACCAAGTGCGCCACAGCGTACTGCTGCTGAACAAAAACCGATTCAAAGGACTGCGCCGCGTCATACTGCAATGTCAAAACCGGCGCCTAAAACACCGCGAGTTCCTCCAAGACCGATTTTTCAGCCTAGGCCAGCATCTCCTCCAAGATTAACGGCACACAACCCGTTTTCTATAGCGGCTCCCAGAGTAAAAGCTCCAAGGGCAGTTACACCTATGGGAGGACCTGTTACCACAGGACCTATAGGAACGTCATCACCGAGCGGTGATCCTTCTCCTTTAATGTCTAACGGTGGAAGAAGCGGAAGTTCCAGAGGATCGAGAGGTTCAGGCTATTCCGTAGGAGGTGGAGACCCCGGAAATCCCGGCCCGGGAAATCCTAACGGATCGCCCGGTATAGATGCAATTAAAGAACCTGATTTTGGTCCTTACATGAGAGAACTTCAAAGAAGAATCAAAAGAAATTGGCATCCGCCCAGAGGAAACGAAAGTAAACGTGTTGTGCTTCTCTTTAAAGTAAGCAGGGACGGCAGATTATTAAGATTAAACATTAGTAAATCTTCAACAGTCGGTGAAGCTGATGATGCAGCATTGGAAGCTGTAAGAATGAGTGCGCCTTTTAGACCGTTGCCTCCTGAATATCAGGGAAACGATATAGATATTCAGTTCACTTTTGACTATAATGTATTCTCTGTAGGAGGTTCACGTTATTAATTTTTATGTCTAATTTAATAAAAAACAATTTATTCAGATGAAAGAGGGTTTAATAAAATGAACGTAATGACAAACGCAATTCAACAAGACTGGCTGGTATTATTACCGATTGTCTTAACTTCAATCCTTGTAGTGGCGGTAATAATCAACAGAATTTCCTTTTATAACGCAAATAAAAGAGATGTAATTCAATTTATTCAGAGATTACAAAGAGAATTGCAAAAAAACAATCTTGATGCAGCACAAAGCCTCAGCGCACAACTTGGCGGCGTTGTAGGAGAAGTTGCAGAAGAAGGAATCAGAGTTCTTGCAGTACAAAAAAAAGGTTTTGAAAAGTCATTTGATATTTCAACAAGCCTTGCTGTAAGAAAACTCGAAAAACATCTTACAATTTTAGGTACAGTAGGTGGGGTAGCACCGTTTCTCGGCCTGTTTGCAACAGTTGTAAGAATTCTTTATACCTTTGGTGATCTCGCTACACAAGGAAACCAAAGCGCAGCAGTAGCTCTTGGTATTGGTTCTGCACTTATAGCGACAGCATTTGGTCTTGGTGTTGCTATTGTAGCTGTTATTGCATATAATTCATTCCAGTCTATAGTTAGAAGATATGAAGATGATTTTCAATTAATCAAGCTATTGTTCCTTAGTTTTGTTGATAAAGATGAAGATGTTGAAATTGCAGCGCAAAATCAGCCTCAACAATCTCAACAAGCAATTCAGGGTGCATTTATTCCTAAATTATAAAAAGGTACTTTAAAATGGCTATACAATCTTCGGGAAAAAAAGATTTATTCACAGAAATCAACATCACTCCTTTGACAGACATCTTTTTGGTGTTGTTAATCATAATGATGGTAATTGCTCCAATGTTTCAAAAAGTTGATAACAATATTATTTTGCCGTCAATTAACAGCGGGCTGAGTGTTGATGAAAAAGAAGTAACTGTTGCCATTACTAAAGATGCCAGATTTTATGTAAATTCCGAATCTGTAAATGAAACTCAACTGGCTGAAAAGCTTACGTCTATGCTTGCACAGGCAAAAGACAAAAAAGTTGTTGTAAAAGCTGACGGTCAAACAAAAACAAAATATATTATGAGCGTGATGAAAGCTGCTCAAGAAGCCGGTTATGAAAAACTTACAGTAGCAGGAGAACCGCTTTCTCGAAAACAGCAAAGTGACCTGGAAACGACTCCTCCTGATAAAAGTTTGAGTTCGAACACTCAACCTCCTGAAGATAGACACACTGTAGAACTTCCTCAATAAAGGATAAATCATGAGCTCCAGAAAAAGAAAACAGCGTGATGCTTTTACAGAGATAAATATAACGCCTTTAACGGATATTTTTCTTGTTTTGCTTATCATAATGATGGTAATTGCGCCGCTGCTTGATCAGCAGGGTTTGAATTTAACTGTTCCAAGCCAGCATGAAGCAGAAAAACAACAAAAAGAATTTAAAATAATTACTGTGGATGTAGCACAATCTGGTCAGTATTCTATTGACGGCCATGCGGTTTCTTCAGATAGTTTATTACAGGCAATAAAAACGGCTTATCAAGAAAAAAAAGACGGATTGCTCATAAAAGCAGCTCAAGAATCTACTCATGAGGCAGTCGTAAAAGTAATGGACGCTGCACAAACTGCCGGAGTTGCCAGTGTTTCCGTAATGGAAAATTAATCTTTAACTTATTCACCCATAACTTTTATAAGAAGTCTTTTTCTTCTTTGTCCGTCAAATTCGGCATAATAAATCTGCTGCCATGTTCCCAGATCAAGCTTTCCGTTTGTTACGGGAACAATTACTTCATGTCCGATTAAAAGATTTTTCAAATGGCTGTCGCCGTTTGTTTCGCCTGTATGGTGATGTTTGTAATCAGGCTTGAAAGGGGCTAACTCTTCCAGCCATTTGTCTATGTCTTGAATTAAACCGTTTTCTGCATCATTAACATAAACTCCTGCCGTAATATGCATAGCGGAAACAAGAATCATTCCTTCGGCTATACCGCTTTTTTTGAGGACTCTGTCGACTTCTGCGGTGATATTGATATATTCTCTGTGTTTTGTGGTGTTAAACCATAAATATTCTGTCAAAAATTTCATTTTTTTATCTCCTTATTTTTTATTTATTATATCTTATTCTTGAATTTTAGATTTGCCGAAATTTTCAATATGTTTTTATAATATTAAATATCTAAAAGGATAATTACCTGTGTAATATCAAAAATCTTACTGTAAATTTATAATGAAATTATAGATTGAGAGAAAAGAATATGTCCGTTAATATAGAAGGCGAAAATTTTAGTCCCGTAAGAAGGACAATAAAGCATAATGATATCTTCCTTGTAACTGACGCCAACGGAAATGTTTTGAGCGGAAATAATTCTGGGTATGGTCTATATTTTGGGGATACTCGTTTTCTGAGTCGTCTTGAAGTCAAAATAAATGGTACACATCCAATAGTACTGTCTTCTTCGACAGAAACAGGACATTCCTCTATTATAATAGGCACAAACGCGAATTTAAAAGATAATTTGAACCCCGGGCGAATTATTCCTCAGGAAACTATTCAAATTAAGCGTGAAAGCATAATTTATGGGGCTTATTTCGAGACTATAACCCTTGCCAATTATAATTTCTTCGAAGCGGGAATTCATCTGGAATTTTTCTTTGAAGCAGATTTTCTGGATATTTTTGAAGTTAGAAATATTACTTCTGATAAGCATGGAGAAAAAGAAATTTTGTCTTCCGATCATAATAAACTTGTTTTTTCATATCTTGATGTAACCGGTGCTGTTATGGATACAGAAATAAGTTTTGTAAATGGTCATTTGCCTGTGCCTGTATCAATAGAAGGCGGAAAAGTTATATACGAGTTCAAAATTGATCCTGCGTCAAAACTGGAAATAAAATATAAAATTAATCTCAAATCTACCGCGGATCTGCCAAAAAAGTTTCTTGCAGAAGATTTTAACGATGCGCTTGATTTGGCTATAGTTGATGATAAAGACTGGAATAATTCGACAACCAATTTTAAAGCAAATAACGAAGATTTTAATGAAATGATTCAAAGAAGTTATAAAGATATTAATATGCTTGTTACAAAAGCTACTTACGGCGAATATATAGCGGCAGGAATCCCGTGGTATACCACTTTGTTTGGCAGAGACAGTATTATTGCAGCACGTCAGTCTTTAATACTTAACCCTGATTTAGGCAAAAATGTTTTGGAAACGCTTGCAAGGTTTCAGGGCAAAGAAGTAAATCATTGGAGAGATGAAGAACCGGGGAAAATTTTACACGAAATAAGGTTTGGAGAGCTTGCAAGGAGCAACGAAATTCCCCATAGTGCTTATTATGGAACAGTTGACGCAACGCCTTTATGGATAATTTTGCTGTATGAATATTTTAAATGGACAGATGATAGAGAGACGCTTGAAAAGCTTTGGAATAATGCGCTTGCTTGTCTTAACTGGATGGAAAACTACGCTTTGTATGAAGGATTTGCTTCTTATTTGCAAAAAAGTGAAAAAGGGCTGGAAAATCAATCTTGGAAAGATTCCTGGGATTCTCACATGCACGAAGACGGAAAAATCGCCGAGCCCCCGATAGCTTCTGTTGAAGTACAGGGATATTTTTATTCCGCAATGGTAAAAATGGCAAAATTGGCAGCATTTATGGATGATACAGCTTTATCAAAAAGATTGATAGTCAAAGCAAGAGACTTTAAACAAAAGTTTCATAAAGCGTTCTGGATGGAAGATAAGCAGTATTATGCCCTTGCTCTGGATAAATACGGGAAACAGCTTAAAGTTATAACTTCTAACGCAGGTCACCTACTTGAATCAGGTATTCTTGATCAGTATTATGCAGAACTGGTTGCGGAAAGACTTTTTCAAAAAGACATGTTCAGCGGTTGGGGCATTAGAACATTAAGCCAGAATTGTCTTTCTTATAATCCCATGAGTTATCATAACGGTTCAATATGGCCTCATGATAATAGTATAATCGCAACAGGGCTTGCAAAAATAGGGAAACTCGATTTGGTTCTTAAAATCACTACAGCTTTGTTTGAAGCAGCGCGGCTTATGTATTATAAAAGGCTTCCCGAACTTTTTTGCGGATTTTCAAGGCAATTTAGAATATTGGATCCTCCTGTGAGTTATCCTGTTGCCTGTAACCCGCAGGCATGGGCGGCAGCCAGTATGTTTTTATTAATTCAATCTATGCTTAATATGGAGCCTGATGCGCAAAGCAACAAGCTTAGAATACTTAACCCCGTCATTCCTGAATGGCTGGATTCTTTAAAAATTAAAAATATACGAATAGGTAAGTCTTTTATTGATCTGGAATTTAACAAATCAAGCAGCGGGCTTGTAATAGCTGTTCCTGAAAAACGCGGAAAACTCGATGTAATTATAAGAAAGTAAACAAATTAATCTTTTTTTGATTTTATTAAAGAATTTATTCCCAATCCTATTAAAATGCCAATTCCAGCACCAAGACTTGCGCCTTTTAATATTGGTTTTATTATAATTTTTGAAAAATTTTTACCTTTTTGTTTTGCTGCTTGGAGTAGCTTTTGATAATTTTCATAATTTAAAATACCAATATCATTAAGCTCTTTTAAATTCCCCAACTTATTAAAAGATTGCCAAAAAGCAAAATGTGATTGATTAGCTTCACTTAAGGCTGTTTTAATGGATTTAACTCTTTCTTTAATTGGTGTATTTGTAAGAAGCTTTAATTCTTCTTCTTTTATCAAGAGGTTATTAATACTGTTGACAACATTGGTAACATTTTCGTGTGTTTCTTTTTTTATATTATTTGATTTAAGAAACTCATCAGCCTTATTAAGATTAAAACACTGAAGAAAGGCTGTATAATATTCTTGTATATTAGGTTTTAATTCGGATATTTTTTTTATAGTAGACTCGGAAGGATTTTTGAGTGCATATCTTCCTCCGCTAATAGCTCCTATAGCCGCAGTCCCCGCCAGAATAAAGGGCTTGTTGGTATTATTTGGTTTTTTATTTGCTGTTTTGGAAGAAGAATTATTTCCATCAAAGCTAATTGCATTTGTTTTCATTATTTTTTATCTACCAATTCTTAATAAATTTCTACTATTATAGTAAAAACAGAAAATGAAAAAAATTGCTAGAAAGAGAAGAAATTAAAAAAATTAGCATAATTCAGAATTTATCTTCTTTCAAAAACAGGTTTTATTTGAATATCAAAATCATTAAAAGTCTGGTGAATTTCTTGTTTAAGGTTTTCTATAGCTTCAAGAGGTGTAATCCCCGAACTTACTACACGGAGCGTTGAACATTCAGCCATATATCTGTCTTTTACTTCATAAATAAAAGCCGAATAACTTTGCATCGAATTATTTGTCATGATTTACTCCCTGTTTCACATATCTCTACCAAATTATTTTTCGTCAGATGTTCAGGGAAACTTTAATCAAATTTTTTTTATTATATTTATTTGTTGAGGTTAAAAGCCTTAAAAGGAACAAATTGCAACGAATTCAAGTCTTATATCATACAGATTAATATCTTGTTACAAATTTATTAGTATAAAAACAATTATTGGAACTGCGTTATTAATCCCATCAAATTTAATTTTAAATTGCCCCGCACTAG
>JBAWVS010000025.1 GCA_037147175.1 bacterium | reverse complement strand
GGGAGTATAAACTGTTTTTCCGTTCCACTTCAAAATAAAAAGAAATTCCGTTTACCAAGTAAATGGAACTCCCGATTATTTTGAAGTGGAATAGAAATATATGTTAGCCTATTAAAAAAGCGAAAAGATTTTTATAACCTTATATCCCGCAGCAAAAAGAGTTTCGGCAGGACTCTGCTTTACAATGCAAATTTAAACAATTACAGGAGAAATTCCTTTGAGTGAATAACACCTGATAACTGAAAAATCCTTTGATGAAGAACTTGAAGAGTTTGGCAAAAAATAGGAGGCAAGCCTTGGGCAAGAAAGACGCACATTTTGCAGAAGCAGAACAAATGTATGTTGAAGAGCAAAAAGGTTTAGAAAATATTGCTTTTGATTTGAATCTAAATTACAAAACATTGCACAGATGGAAAAAGCTTGGCAACTGGGATTCAAAAAGAAAAAGCTATATTAAAAGCCAACTTTCATTTAGAGAAAGAACTCATAATTTTGCAAATAAATTAATGGATTCAATAGAAGATGATTTTGAAAATGGCGATAAGCCAGCTGTCGGAAGACTATACACAATTGCAAGAATACTGGCAATGATTACAAAAGTTCAAGATTTACCTGACACAGCTAAAAAACAAATAACGGATGACGGCAAAACAAGCCTGACTCCTGAAGATGTCAGAGAAATAGAAGAGTTACTGGGTATAAAACGAATTCCGAAAGAAGAGTAAAAAATGGCAAAAAACAGAAAATACAAACAAAAACCGGAAAGTCAACCTGCAAGTGCTAACACAGATTCCGGCAAAGAAAAAATTCCCGGAATAAACGAGCTTTTTCTTCCGTATCAGCAAAGATGGCTGGGTGATAATTCAAAAATAAAAATATGGGAAAAATCTCGCCGTATCGGTGCGACTTATGTTCAAAGCTATGAAGATGTAATCTGTCATCTATAATAGTTTTAGTAAAGTTAGGCAAATATACATCAACTTTTATCCCTTTTTCAAGGCGAAAAGGCTCTTCTTTCAAAATTTTGTTCCGTTGGTCTATAAACCATTTCATGTTTTAGTCTTTTGATAATATTGCATCACGTTTTGCTACATAATAGGCTTTAAGTTCTTCTGTATTAAAAACTTTTTGCATAACTAAAGTTATAGTTCTAAATTCAGCAAAAAAGGCATCTATCTTGGATATGTTATAAAAAATATCACCTGTTATATTTAATTCTTTTAAATTATTTAAAGCACTATAATATTTCTGTAAAACTGGATATATAAGACAGGTAATTTTATCTTCGCTCATTTATATCCTCTGCCCTTCGTTTTATCGATGCTTCTTAAAATTTTCTGCTTGCTCGAAAATTTCCTTATACACCTCATCACGGTCTACAGGTGGATAATTATTTTCAGCAAGTAAAATTATCAAATCTGCTTTCAATTCAGCTTTAATATCATCACGCTGATTCCAGTCTGTATATTTTGCTTTGTCATCTACAACAGTTTTAACTTTTTTAGCTAAATTTAAAAGTTTATCGTCAGGATATTCAAAGTCATACTTTACTGTCAACATTTTTAAAATGTCATAGAATGCTTTTTCTTCAAAATCTATTCCCATATCAGCAAAAGATTCTTTTTCTTTTTTCATTTCATGGTAAAGATTAATAATTTCGTCAGTAAATTCATCTAAAACCTCGCTACGCAAAATATCTTGCTCGCTACGTTCGTTGTATTTTTCAACTAAAGCCTTAAATCTTTTTTCAAAATCAATGCCTTTTATTTTATTTACCTTTTTAAAGTCGCTCATTGCTTTAGTAAGCAGCTGCTGAAGAAGCTTTATTTTAGTATTCGGAAGTTTAATTTTTTCAATTTTTGCAAGGTAATCATCATCAAAAATGTCGATTTGGGATTCTTTTTCATCGCCGAGTTTGAAAATTTCTTGAACGCCATCGCTTTGCAAGGCATCTTTAATCATTTCTCTAACTTTTGCATTCATTTGAGCAGTATCAGGTGCATCGCCTTTTGTTAATTTAAAAACAATTGAGCGTATCGCCATATAAAAATGAATATAATCGCGCTCTTCCTGACTAAAAGCATCACTTCCACAACAAATATCATATGCGGCTTTTAACCGTTTGGTTAAAAACATAAAACGTTTTTCAATTTTATCTGTAATTTGTGCAAACTCTGCCGCCATATTTAAACAATGTAATTGCTGAAGCGGTGAACCTTTGAAATTATAGAGGAATGTCCCATTCGCAACTCGCAAAAAATCGCCGCTTGATTGAAACGGTGCGGCTTTTGCCCTAGTTTGTCGGTCTGCTTAAAATGTCCGAAATGGGATATTTATGGGACTAGAATGGGAGTAAAATGGGACTTGATAATTTTTTTATCTTTCGCCTTTATCCCCAGCACGTCTATAATACAGGCATATTTTTTATAGTATAGTAATATCCCATTTTTTTGCGGAGGGGGAAGTCTAGGGAAGGTTGGGGGAAGTGTTTCGCCGTGTTAAGAAGCTTGTCCTGCTGCGTTTACAAACATTTTATGCCGCATTTTCAGTGTGATAATTTTCAATCCTGCTGTTAATAACATGCATGGCATTGAGCCGCCCAAGCAGGAAGCATTGCCGATAATAAATTGTATTTCTTTTCCACTTTTGTGAACTTATCTTACAAAAAACAGGGTTAAACTAAAGTTTAAACTTTAGTTCTCTATGATTATAAATAAAGATTTGCTTAACATCAGAACATCTTAGGATATAAACAAACACAAAAGCAGCAATATTGTTGAAATTTTCCTGTAACGATTTATCATACACAACAGTATGAACGAGTTATATGGAAATAAGCAAAACTGATGACAGAAAAAATTATCGACACCACACGGGTTTGGCTGGATGTAAGAGCCGTTGCTTCTTTAAAAAAAATTACAGAAAGAGCGGTTCGTTTATCTTTAAGGCAAACCAATAAATATATCTACAAAACCGAAGATACAAGAGGAGATAAGGTTTACAAGATTTGCTTAAGTTCTTTAGAACCCGAACTTCAAAGCAAATATTTAAACGAATATTACCAATCAATGGTGTTTGAAGATACGGAAGCTGAGTTAGCAAATATTCAATCAACACAAGAAAAAATAATTCCTGCGAATATGAAACGGGTTGCCCTTGTCCGAATGTCAAAGGCAAAACAATTGCAGAGGTTCTTTCAACTGTTGAAAAGCAGGAAATTAACGAGCAGGAACTTGATGATTTGATGATGGCGATGGAAATTAAAACCATCCACAGGAACGGCATCCGGTTTTTAAAGCAGGATTATTACGATGACACGCTTTATGGAATCAGAGGCAAGGCTATAGTTAAGTACAGCCTGTTTGATTTAAGTTCAGTAAAAGTTTATTCAATGAAAAATGAGTTTTTATGCAGGGCAAGTCGTGTTACTTCAACGCATCCGATGGCACATCATCTTGGAGACATAAATGATATTCAGGATTACAAACAAAAAATAGTTAAACAGCAAAAACTTAGGAATAAAACCTTAAAGGAGGTAAGAAAATTGTTTACGGCAGAAGATTACAATCTTATTGAATCGCAATTTTTACTTCCGGCTAAACAAGAAGTTTGTTTGAAAAATTAATATCCATTATCAGGAGGTATGAGAAAGTTTATCAGTCAAATTGAGAAAACCAACCGAAAAAAGCCGGTTGGTTTTATTTTTTCTCATAATAACTGATATATTTACTGTTTCTACTGATAATAAAATTGTATTAACTTCTATGTCTGACTTTTAAGAATTATAAAGTACTTCCCTCAATCTGTATAAAAAATTTCGGCGTCCTCGAAAATTTTTTCAAAATTTTCTCATCCGCATTTTCATCTAAAAGATGATTATGTTAATATATATGCAGTTTAATGATGTTTTAGTGGAATAAATAACTTTGGCTTTGTTTAAAAATAAAAAGATCGATATAATTCTTCCTTGGCGGATTGGGGATGCTGTTTTAAATATTCCTATGCTTGTTGCACTTAAACAACTTAATCAAAAATATGATGATAACAACGAAATTAAAATTATAGCTCAGCCTTTTTTATCAAAGCTCTATGCACCCCTAGGAATTTTTGAATGTAAGCTGTAGTTTTTTATCCAATTGCGAGCGGGGAAAAACTGCCTAAAGTTCAATCCCGTCGCGGTTTTCGCCGCTTTGAAATGGTTTGCAAAAAAACGGACAAAAGGGATAATTTGCGGATACGAATTGGATAATAAACGGATAAAAACCGGATAGAAATTGGATAATAAATCCGCGATATATCTATATTTGAGGCGTTTTTTCGGCAAAAATGAAATATTTGGTTTTATTAGGCAGGGGGAAGCCTGCGGAAGTCAGGGGGAAATGTTTCAAATGCCTTAAGAATTATGTTTTGCTGTGTCTATGGGGGAATGATAATTTATTTTTATAAATTTCCAGACTGAGAATTTCCATTTCAGGTGTTAATTACATGCGTAAAAATTTATAGCCCAAGGAGGAAGTAACACTGAGAATAAATCACTCTTATATAGCTGTAAAGGTTAAGATGCTTAAAGAAACGTTTCTGCAATGACATAAACTTGCTCATATTTTCAAAATCAAGCAATTTTTTCTTTGATACATACAGATACACCAAGATACAAATAGAAATATTTGTTTGAAAAACTTAATTAAGTAATTTTACTTAAAAAGTCTGCTGTCAAAATTAAAAGGCTCTTTGTTTATTACTTTAATATTTGTAAACTCAGGATGATTAGGATTAATAAGAATATTTTTTTCTTTATTAATAATATATGAAGGCGTAGCTAAAATTAAGGATCTTTTGCTTGTCAGCCATTCATCTCCAAACCTTATAGTTTCATTCCTTGATAAAGTTGTTTTTGAATATTGTTCAACTGTGCAATTATCAGGAATATCAATTGTTAATAAACAATAATCATTCGGAATTAAATCATAATCGAGATGAACAAGTATTTCTAAAATAGTTAAAGCAATATTTTCGGATGTATATATAACATGTTTGCCTTTTGAATTCCATGAATTATTGGTTTTACTTGCGCCGTCCCCGTCAAGATTACTGTATCCTTCTTTGCATAAACGATAGACATGCATTAATAAACACCATATGCTATTCTGCTTAAAACATCTTCTACAATTTTTCTTCCAAAAGCAGTTTTTAAAAGAGCTATGGGCTTTCTGCTTTTTAAGGACCTGTTAATCCTGCGCAACCAATTATAAGCTTTTTCTTTATCTCCAAAAACTTCTTCTGCAAATTCAGTTAAGTTGAATAAATTTGCGACGATATCAGATTCTTCAGAATTTAATCGCATTTCTTTTTTTCTTCTGTAATATGTTCTGTTTGGAAGAACAAGTTCAATTATTTCCTGAAGGGAAAATTTATTTTCCGTAATAAGTTCTTCAATAACTTCAAAAGAAAATCCTTCTTCTATTTTGTTAATAATTTCTATTTCATCATTGAAGTCATCATTTGTAGATACAATTTTTAAAGTTTTCTCTAAATATGCTGATTTCATAAATTTCCCTCTTTTGTCACTTATTTAATATTATACTGCCAAGTGGCAAAAATTTAAAGTGTCTAAATTAAATGAATATTCAAAATAATTTAGTTTTAGACTTGCGTCATGATTTATTTTGAAATACAAAAACAATAGAAGGCTGAACTGAATAATTGCTGTATGGCAAATTAAGACAGTGAAACTCAAGAGTGCATACAAATTATAAAATTTATGTTGCGCACCCTGTAAATTAATCGTTAAAATACAGTTGCAAAATTTGTTAACAAAATAATTGAGTGCAAGATACATGTGTAAAATTTTCCAGCTTACAAATATGATTTTATGTGTGATTTAGCATTACAAGAAAAAAATAAACCAAGAGTGTCTCCAAAGTTTAAATTTATCTTAATACAGTTGATAATTAAACATAAATGTATTAAAAATAAACCAAGAGGTAACAAGAATGAAAAGTTTAAAATTATATTCTAACAGAGTTTCGCATTTAATTATTGAACGCGGGAAGATAAATTCAGGTTAATAACTGCATATATAGCTAATCGAAAACACATTATTTTTTTGGAATTACGAGGTAAATATAAATGACTAAAAATTGTAATATTTGCAAATCCGAACTTTTTGAAGACGAAAAGGGCGAATTGTTTTGTCCTGATTGCGAAGCGAATAAATTTTCAGAAATTTTTAATGAAAATGATGATTCTTGGATGAATAATAAATTTAAAATTTTAAGACCTAATACCTAAGACCAAGCCGGTCACCATCAGAATAAGTGTCAGCGATATTGTGCAAATAATAAAAATGTGCCGTATCAATCTCCTTAAAGATATAATTCATCAAAATCCGGATAAAGAAGCAAGCTAAGATGCGATGTTAGCCCTGTAAGTGTCAAGAACATCAATTCGCTGTTTTACTGTTATGCAACATCTTGTAACTTGATACTTATTGTTAAGCCTAATACATTTAAAATTAGGTTTATCCTTTCAAGGCTTGCTCCCCGATAATCCTGAAGTTCATAACGGCTTATTTGTTGTCTTGATACACCAATCATTTTAGCTAATTCGCTCTGTGATATTCCTTTTGATATTCGTACTTTAGTTAAATATCCTAATAATTCAGAAAAGGAAAGATTTTCAGGTAATCTTAAATTTCCTTTTTTTAATTCATCATATTCTTCAATCTGTTTTTCCAAATCAGCTGTCTGTATTTTATAACCATTTATTTGAGATTGTTTAATCAAGTCATCGGCATTTGAATTATTAACTTCTTCAATCGCTTTTTTGAAATTATTTATCAATTCAAGAGTAGTTTTCTTTTCGGCATCGCTTTTTATAACAAACACAAGTAAGACCTTATCTAATTATTTTTAAAATTCCTTTATTAACATATTTTGTAATGCCGGCATAAAAAACAGAAAAAGGAATATAGCCGGACGCTTGAATAAAAAAGAATGCTATAATGTAAATGTACACCTCGGATGTTCTTCCTGTATTATTTACAGAGTCGCCGAGGTATTGCTTTGTTTAAATGTTATCACAAATTTAATATAATAAAAATCAGGATTAATATTATCGCAGGTTTCGGTGCGAATTTTTGTTATGATTTTTTGTAAAACTATTTCAAGAGTGCAGATAGATTGAAAAGTTTATGTTGTAAGCATTGTGACCTAACTTAAGACGAAACTTATTGCATAAAAAATATCAGACCCTCAGAGCAACACACCATACCTCAAAGGTACTGCCAAGATTATCCTGACGTTACTTTAATCTGACGCTGGTCTGATAATTAATTATATTATTACATATTTACACCGAATTTCAAGCCTAAACCAAAATTATAAAACCTTAAGCCCGTTATGTTTTTCATGATTTATAATATCAGGATATATTTTTAAGCCGTAATTGTGCAAAACATTTTCTTTTCTATAAAACAACGGAGCTAAGGAATAAAGGTTTGATTACAATTTTATAATTATTTGCATATATTCAAAAATTTATTATTAAACGAAAATAAAATGACTAATATTATATCATATTTCGGTGCGAAATTTTGGTATTATTTTATACCGGTTTTTCGCACCGAATAAGGTATATGCTATAAATATACAACCCCCCTTTAGTTCCTCTGTACTTTATTTTTCGAATGCGAGCTACAAAAAAAACAGAAAGGCAATAAACTGTGTTAATCAACACCGGTTAATACCCGCTAATATCAAGGGAAATGCGATAATCGCATTTTTACTACACTTTTATAGTAGAAATGCGATTAAAATACCGTGTATTATGATTATAGATAAAAAGAAAACCGCCATCGCCTCTACTGCCTGATTTTTTGATTGCGAGTTACAAAAAACCTGAAAGGAAAAAATATGCTAAACAACACCGGTTAATAATCCCTCTGATATAAATAGAAATGCGCCGGTTGCATTCTTGGTATAAACGCAACCTGGTTTTATACTTGAAACGCAACCGGAAAACCAATTATACTATAGTTAATACGACATCGACAGGCTTCTTCTTCAGCTGAAATCTCTGCTTCCAAGCTCTAAAAAATCATCTCTGATTAAAACTTTTCTGTACAGAATTATTGCAAAAAAAAATAAAAACCGAACTTGCTAAAAATCATTGGCGGGGAAATTCTTCTGCCCGCTGAACAAAAATTAAAATGCATGACTGTTATTTACAACTTTAAAGGAGTCAGGATTGAGTAAACGGCAAACGCATTATGACGAAGCAGAGAAAAAATATGTCCGGGAGCAAATGAGTTTGCAAAGTATTGCTTCATCTCTGAAACTAAACTACAAGACGGTTCTTAAGTGGAAACAAGAAGGGGTGTGGGATGAAATGAGACTCGAATACCTCAGCGGAAAGAAAGCTTTTCATGAAAGACTGTATAATTTCTCCCAAACCATAATGGATTCGATTGAAGCAGATATTAAAAACGGTCAGGGAGCAAATCCGGGGAGATTATACACATTTACAAAACTGCTCCCCCTTATTATGAAAATAAAACAGTATGAGGATCTTGTCATCAAATCGCGCCCTGTCGAAAAGAACAATGTTTTATCCGAGCAGGACGTAAGAGAAATTGAAGAACTTTTAGGATTAAGAAAATATACGAAAGCAGAGGTATAAAATGAATCTCGATAATTATTGGTTCCCGTATCAAAAAAAATGGCTGGACGATAAATCAAAAATCAAAGTGTGGGAAAAGTCTCGCCGCATCGGCGCTACTTATGTTCAGAGTTATGAAGATGTAATTGACTGCGTTGCGAAGAAAGTTCCCGATGTTTGGTTCTCTTCATCCGACGAGTCTGCCGCCAGAGAATATATTGGATATTGCGAACAGTGGGTCAGGCTTTTAAATATTGCAGCCAAATATCATGGAAACGTAATAGTCGATTCGGAAAATGACATTAAAGCTTATGTTATAGAGTTTTCAAATGGCGCAAAAATTAACGCGTTAAGTTCTAATCCCAAAGGATTCAGAAGCAAGGGCGGCAAAGTCGTGCTTGATGAATTTGCGCATCACGCAAAGCAAGAAGATTTATGGGCTGCAGCCAAGCCCTGCATCACTTGGAATTATCCGCTCAGGATTTTATCGACTCATAACGGACAAAATTGCAGGTTTTACAAGTTTGTAGACGACATTAAAACAAAACAGAGCAAATGGTCTCTTCATTCGACGCCGATTCAACTTGCAGTCAAGGAAGGGCTTGTAGATAAAATATACGGCAGGGAGACAACTAAAAAAGAAAAACATGAGTGGCTGGAAGAACAAAGGGTAAACTGTTTTGACGAGCAAACCTGGCTTCAGGAATATTGCTGCGAGGCAATGGATGAAACAACTGCATTTCTTCCCTACGAACTTATTTACACCTGCGAACTCGATAATCTTTACAAAGAATTGGAAAGTTTAACAGGCGATCTTTATGTAGGAATGGACATCGGCAGAAAGAAAGATCTGACTGTAATTTGGGTTCTGGAAAAACTCGGAAACGTAAAATATACAAGAATGGTTAAAATTATTGAAAAAACTCCGTTTCGAATTCAGGAGCAAGTTTTGGCAAATATCTTAAAACTTGAAAATTTAAGAAGATGCTGTATAGACGCAACTGGACTTGGAGCTCAGTTAGCCGAATCAGCCGTGGAAAAATACGGACACTACAGAGTAGAAGGCATCAATTTTAACGCGAAGGTAAAAGAAGAGCTTGCATACAACCTGAGAACCAACTTTGAAGACAGAACGGTTTACATTCCGTCCCACCGGGAGATTAGAGATGACTTGCATTCAGTCAGAAAGGTTATAACAACGTCAGGACATATCAGGTTTGATGTCGAGAAATCGGATGTATCAGGACATGCTGACAGATTTTGGGCTTTGGCGCTTGCGCTTCATGCGGCGCAAAGTTATAAAGAACCGTTCACTATCGAAACAAGACACAGGTGGGAAGCAGACGATATGATGAAGGGCTTCTGCGATGACATCGATTGGAGCACTTACTATTAGAATTATTGTATTAATAAAGAAAGAAAGGACATTGCGAACATGCAGCCGATAGAAAAAAAAACAGTCAGTCTTAAAGAAGCCTTTCAAGAAAAGGAAATTTTACGAAAATGCATATATAATAACAGAGATATGATTGGAAAGCTTATTAATTCAAAGCTTTCAAATGAGTTGGGCAGCTATATTGCGGGCGATGAAGAAATAAGGCCGGATCTTTTCTTCACTGACAGTGAATCTCTTGATAAAATAGCTGTATTGATAAACTATGATGAACCTATTGAAGAACATTTTAAAAAGTTGCTGGCGGCAGCTTGCTTTAAAGACGTACAAAAAGCTGTATGGATACTTGCTCATCTTGATAAAAAAACTCGGCATATTCTTAATTGGCTAAATGACAAGGCAGAAGGCAGGGTTGAGTTTATCGCCATTAGAATTATTGCTTATGAGTTAGAAAATTCTATGTATGCTTTTCATTTATGCAGACCTAAAAAGCCTGAAATTATAAACAATCAAAATCTGTCTTAAGATTATATCTTAAAGTAAAACTATTTCTTCTTCTTCTACCTTTTCTGCCAATTGCGCTCTAATGTGTGATTGGCAGAAACTTTAAGGAGAAACAGTCATGACAGTAAAATCAAACAACGAATCAGCCGTTTTTAAAAGCAGAAAAGATTTCAGAACCTTTGTGGCAGAAGAAGGAAAAGAAATGCTCGAAAAAATTCTCGGATCAAACATCCGGTTTTTATCGGTATCTGAGCAATCAAGCGACGAGCAGGCTGATATTATTGCAGTCTGCAACCTCCATGAAAAGACGGTTATTGAATGCGAGCTTAAACAAAACCTTAAAACCCTTGCAGGTCTTTTAAAATACGCATCAAAGCATAATGCAAAAAACATCGTCTGGCTGGTAAATCAAGAAATACCCGATGCAATGCAAACAGCAAGCTGGCTAAGTACAATTATTGCTCATGAAGTGAAGCTGTATATATTTAAATGCTGTTTTAAAAATAATGAATTGCGATTTAAAGAATTATTAAAGCCGTCAGCTAACGATTATCAAAAGCCCAAAGCGAAAATTAGCAATACAAAAGAAAAACAGGAACAATTCTGGCAGGAATTTCATAAATACGCAACCGAAAATAACTCCCCCTTGAAAATATCCGTTCCGGCGCCGCAGCATTGGCAATACATTTCTATCGGAATCTCCGGAGTTTCGATTCAGCTTACAATTAATACCGCTAAAAATAATCTTGGCTGTGAACTGTTGATTGCAAAAGATAAAGAGATATTTTACAAGCTGGAAAGTTTTAAAGCCGATATTGAAAAACAGCTTGGCAAAGCAAAGAACATAAGCAAATGTATGGAGAAGATTAAAAGATGAAAAAAGTATTTGCGCGGACACAAAATGTTAAAAATTTCATAAACATGATGAATAATTTGCAAAACAGAGCCGAAGGAGTGCCGGGGATGTCTCTTGTTTATGGAGAACCGGGACTTGGAAAAACTCAAGCTCTTCTGTGGTGGGCGACTCAAAACGATGCAATTTTCATAAGGGCTGCCAATAATATGTCGGCAAGGTGGTTAATGCAGGAATTAATAGAAGAATTAGGCGAAGTTCCGTATCATTTTTCTGCTGATTTGTTTAAACAATGTGTCCGACAGTTAAATAATGAACCAAAAGTAATTATTGTCGATGAAATAGACTATTTAACGGGAAATGAATCAGCTATAGAAACACTGCGAGATATTTATGACAAAACGAATGTTTCTATTGTAATGGCAGGGATGGGGATGGCAGATAAAAAACTTCTGAGATATCGCCATTTATATGACAGGATTTCTGAAAAATTAAAATTTGAGCCTTTTTCTAAAAAAGATATAAAAACAATAATTGAACAGCTTTCAGAAATTGAAATGACTGATTGCGCTATTAAATACATTTTTAACAAGACAAACAGGTTCAGACAAATAGTCAAATTGATAAATAAAGCAGAAAATATAGCTCATGCTAACGGTTTAAGCACAATTGATGAGATAACAATTAAGGAGTTTTTGCATAATGACAGCGAAGAAACTGACAAAGCTGGCTAAGAGGCTTAAAAAATTTACTTTTGAAGAATTTTTAATTATGTCAGGGGAAGACGAACAGACTGTTAAAATTTTCCTTGATGAATTTTTTGCAGTGAATAAAATTAAGTTTGATAGAGACAACAAGTATAAATACAATGAATTTATTCCTGTTATACAAATAAAAGAATTTCAAACAAAAGAAAAGCAACAGCCTGATTTCTTTTCACAGACAGAAATAGACAACCTTGATATTGAAAGAAAAACTGTTGCAGCATTTAAAAATGCACCTCTTGCAGTTCAAAATATGATTAATAAATATGTTGACCTGTTAAAAGAAGTAAAAAACGCTAACGGCAAAATTTTGCTGAGCTATATAGTTAATGTTTGGAATATTCAGCATCCTGATATGAAAACTTCAAAAGCTTCATTTGTAAAAGCAAGAAAAATATTAAAAACTACCGGAATAACAGGCTTAATTTCTCCGATGAGAAAATATATATCTGTTAATGACCCGATAGATGAAGATGTTTACAATGAAATAAAAGAATATTTTCTTCAAAATACTGATAAAAGCTTAAAAGAAAATTTTCTGACTTTTAAGGCAGATTATTTAAAAAATAATATTGATAGTCAAAAATGGGAATTCCCCACATATTATTCAGTTACAGCAAGAATCAAAAAAGATATTTTGAAGTTTAACGATTTTAGTCTTGCAAAAATGTTTGATGAAAAGAAAAAATTTATAATAATTCAAAAAAAACTCGGCTTTAAAACATTCCGAACTGCTGCTGAAGATTATATAAAGGATTTGGCTGAAAAAAATGAAGTTGAAGAAGTTACCTGCAAGAATTACAAAGCAATGATAAATTTTTATTCGATACCGTTTTTTCAAAATATTAAATTAAAAGATATTGATGTACATAAGCTTAAAGAATACAAAACTATGCTTGAAGAGCAGCAGCTGTCACCAAGAAGCATAAAAGTTCATATTAATTTAGTGAGAAAAATTTTAAAAATATATCTGGATACAACCTGCCGTACCTCAGCATCAATAAAAATAGGGGTAAAATTCTTAAGCGAAGCAAATATCCTAGAGAAGGAGATAATAATAAGGTTGTTAAGAACCTGTAAAAAAGAATTTCCCGATTTTTATCCGCTGCTTGTAACGGCGGTTAATACAGGAATAACGAGAGGAGAAGTTCTTGCCCTCACCTGGGACAAGTATGAGCCTGAAAACAAAAGATTATTAGTAAATAAATCCATTTACAAAGGGCAAATATTGACCCTTAGAACACGCGAAGCCAGCAGGTATATTGATTTGCCGGATACGTTGGTTGAAATTTTATCAGAATTAAGAAAAAATCCTACATCCACATATATTTTCCCGAATGAACACGGAAGGATTCAGGATCCTGAAATTATGATCAATACAAAATTCCTGCCGCTGATAAATAAAGCCGGACTTGAAAACATCAAGTTTCTTGACCTGAGAGACAGCTACGCAGCTTTTTTAATACAGCAAAATATTCCTTTATCATATGTTAAAAAACAATTTGGATTTACCAATATGAATGTTTTGGTCGACAGGTATAAAGACTTTATTCCTCAAAAAACAAAAGAAAATTTATGTTTAATATAATAGGGTTTGTAAAAAATGATAAATGCTAAACTGACAAAACTAGCTAAAAGACTGCACTTCTTTACTTTTGACGAGTTGCTCATTATGGCGGAAGAGAGCGAGGACAGAGTTGAAGATTTTTTAAAGGATTTTATTTCTGCAGGTAAGATTAAAAAAATCGACGAAGAAACCTATATCTATAAGCAGGCAGATGAATACCAATTCAAGTCAAAACGTTTTAAAGAAAAAGTTATAAGTAAAAAATTCATTTCATTTTCATTAGAAGAGATTCAAAAACTTGATGAAGAACGAAATACGCTTGATGCTTTCATAAATTCTCCAAAAGCTATCAAGCAAATGATAAATAAATATATTGACCTGTTAAAAAAAGTGGAGAACATGAAAGGAAAAAAGCTTTATGATTATATCAATGAAGTTTGGAATGTACAGCATCCTTCTATGGAAACCTCTCAGCCTGCGTTCTACAGGGCAAAAAGAAAACTGAAAAAATATGGAGTAGCAGGTTTAATATCTCCCGGCAGAAGTTTTTTATCAGCAAATCATCAATTGGATGAAACTCTTTACAGAGAATTCAGGGATTATGTTCTGGAAAATAAAGGGAAAAGTTTAAAATATAATTATACAAAATTCGGTGCCGAACATTTAAAAAATAATCCTGAAGAAATAAAACGAGATTTTCCAAGCTATAATACATTTACCACAAGGATAAAAAATGATATTTTAGTGTTTAAAGATTCTGAACTTGGTAATATATATGATCAAAAGAAAAAGATTAAAATAATTCAAAAGAAATCAGGTTTCAATACTTTTCAAACTGCCGCTAAAGATTATTTAAAGGATCTGATTAAAAGCAATGAAATCAAAAAAACTTCTTTGTGTCATTACAAGTCATATATTAATTTGCATTTGATTCCTTTTTTTAAAAATATGAAATTAACAGATATTAATGAAAAAAACTTGCAAAAATACGAAATATTATTGCAAGAACAATCGCTCACTCCGCAAACAATAAGAAGACATATAAATTTAATAAAAAAAATCCAAAGAATATATATGGATAACAGTTATGCCGGAGTTGAAGTTAAGCGAATAAAAATGGAATTCGCAAACGGGATGAATATTCTTGATAAAAAACAACTTCAAAAACTTTTAGACACCTGCAAAAATGAAATTTTGGAATTTTACCCGCTGCTTGTAACTTCAGTTAACACGGGATTAACAAGAGGAGAAGTCTTATCTTTGACCTGGGATAAAGTTGATTGGGCAAATAAAAGGATAAAAATAAACAGGTCGATATATAACGGTGAAATAATTGTTCTTAAATCCAAAAGAGCAGTTAGATACGTTGAGTTGCCGGATAAAATAATTGAAATTTTATCAAAATTAAAAGATTCTTCGAAAAGTATTTATATTTTTCCTGACGATAACGGAGATTTTCAAAATCCCGAAGATATGCTTCACAATAAATTCCTGCCTCTGGCAAATAAAGCAGGACTTGAAAATATTAAGTTTATTGACTTAAGAGATACTTATACAGCCTTACTAATCGAGCAGAATTTACCATTAAGTTATGTTAAAGAACAAGTCGGATGCAGTAATTTAAATACGCTTGTTGAAAAATTCGGAAAGTTTATTCCGGCAATAAAGAAAAATTTCTGTTTAATTTGAAGCATATTTAGTGTATTTTAAAGAAAAGAAAAATATAAAGTTATGGTGAAGATGGACGTTTCGATAATACTCGTTAACTACAACACAAAAGAATTAACAAAAGACTGTATTAAATCAGTATATGAAAAAACTGATGGAATTGAATACGACATTTGGGTTGTGGACAATGCTTCTTCAGACGGTTCTGTTAAAATGATTAAAGAAGAATTTCCCGATGTTAAGCTTATTGAAAGTCCTGAAAATCTAGGGTTTGGAAGAGCGAACAATATCGCGATTAAACAGTCTGATGCTAAATACTGTTTTTTATTAAATACAGATACGGTTTTAGTTAATAATGCAGTCAAGATACTCTTTAATTTTATGGAAAAACATGAGAATTATGATGTCGGCGGTTGCGGCGGTCAGCTTTATAATGCTGACATGACACTTCAGGATTCGGTAGGAGAATTTGATACATTAGACAAGCTTCGTAAAAAAGCTTTTGGAATAAATTTCCAAGAGTTATTATACAGATATAAACATATATTTAAAACAAAGGTTTTGAAACACAAAGAATCACTCAAAGAAGACAAGCCTTATGCTCTGGAATCCAATTATAACCCAGATTTTATTATAGGAGCAAATTTGCTGCTTAGAAAATTTGCTTTAGATCAAGTCGGTGCTTTTGACGAAAAATTTTTTATGTTTGGAGAAGAAGCTGAATTATGTTTTCGTTTGAAGAAAAATGGTTATAGAATTAAATTTGTTCCTGAATCCAGCATTATTCATTTTGGCGGAGCATCTTCGGCAAAATCAAATAACCAACTTAAAATAGAAAAAATGGTTTTAACAGGAACGGTTCTCTTTTTTAAACTTTGTTATGGAGAAAAAGTCGCTAAAAAAGCTAAATTGTTTTATATATTGTATTACTTAAGATATTTACCGCTCAGATTTTTTTCACCAAAAGCTTTTCAGCGACTTAAAATCGCATTAAAAACAAAAGTTTAGCTGATAATAGCTTCTTTAGACAAAATTTCATTATACAAATCTATATAATTTTGAATCATTTTATCAAGTGTAAAATATTTTACTATTTTTTGTCTTGATTTAAGAATAGCAGCTTTTCGTAATTCATCATTATTTAAAAATAAATTAATACCATGTATAAAATCATCAATATTTTTATTTTCTGCAAGATATCCGGTTTGCAAATGGTCAACTATTTCAGGGATAGCAGTATTATTAAAAGCCACTACGGGAGTACCACAAGACATTGCTTCTGCGATAACCAGTCCAAAAGTTTCAGCCATAGAGGGATAAATAAATAAATCAGATGCTGAATAATAAAGTGCCATAGTGTTTTCATCGTTTATGTACGGAATATCTATCCAGTTTTTTTTAATTCTAGAAGAATCCCCTCCGCCTATATTAAGAAATAAAATATTATGATCGTTTTTTAGGCGATTATAAGCCTCAAAAAAATATTTTCCACCTTTTTGTGGGTTATTAATGCTTCCGCTTGCACTGAACATAAGAATTTTTTTATCTAAAGGGAGTTTTAAAGCTTTTCGTGATTCCATTTTGTCTGCATTAATAAAGATTTTTTCATTTACACCATTATAAATCACTCTGATATCTTTATTTTGTAAAATACTTTGTTTTGCTCTGTTGGCAAGCCAATTAGAAGGACAAACTACACTAAAATAAGACATATCATAGATTTTCTTCTTTGTTTTTAAAAGAAATTCAGTAGTGTCATTTTTTATTTTGGGATAAAAATTTAAGTCCGGACAATTACCGCAACCTGTTAGCCATTTTTTGCAGTCAAAAGCATAAGCGCAGTGCCCTGTATAAGATTGTTCATCGTGCAAAGTCCATATTGTAGGTTTTAAAGAGGTCAGTTGAGGAAGCATAAATGGTGAAAAATAAGAGCCATGCAAATTGTGTAAATGAATAATATCCGCATTTTTAAATACTTCCATCTCGGGAATATCAAAACTTGCAAGGTTATAGAAATCTAATAACCCTGAATTTCGTTGATATTTATGCAAAAGCTTATGAATATTTAAATTTTTGCACTTAATTAATTCAATATCAGATTCTTGATTGCAATAAATCATTCCCGCCAAAAGTTTTGAATTATACCCTAACTTGTTAAAATTTCTGTTAAGATAATTATAAGCTATTTTTGCGGCTCCACCCCTTCCTACGGCTGTATTTAGGTGAAGTATATTTTTTAAATAATTATTAATAGAGTAATTTTTAGTATATTTTTTTAAATGCAGTAAAACAAAATTTTCATAAATTTTTTGTGCGACTTTTCTTTGAGAAAAGTGCTTTTGATAAAAACTTGTTTCTGTATATTCAATAGGGTTTTTAAGCATTTTTCACCAGTTTTCTTAATGCTCTTGAAATTTCACGATTTAAAATAAATAAAGGTGTTTTTTCCTGAATATCATAGCGTACTTTCAATATTTCATTAACAGCTTTTTTGCTCGCACAAATAAATTGAGGATGATTGATTTCACCAAGTTCAAATACTTCCCTATTTGCGCAAGGTGAATTTTCACTTGTATGACAAGCTTGTTCATGACCAAATCCTATGTTTGAAACCATATTTTTTGTCGGGATAATACTTAAACCGTTATTTACAAATAAAGCATAAGTCCATTGGTAGTCCCAAGTGTTTATTTCATTGTTCTTTACCCTGTTGAATATCTTATTCCAGTATTCATGAGCTTCTTTTTGCTCAAATACATTGTTGATGATATCAAATTTAATAAAAGTATCAAACCCTTTAAAATCTACATCGTATAAATTCCAAGCCCGACGCCAGCTTGCCCATCCCCAAATATGAGGAATAGGGGAGAAATAATAACTTTTGGAACAAAGTGCCTCATCAAGCGGATTTTCACCACTTATACACATTATTCTTGTATCATTCCTGTATTTTTCAAGCAAAATTTCACAGTAATTAAAAAAGCTTTTTGAGGGAAGGCAGTCATCTTCAAGAATAATACCTTCTTCAACGTTTTCAAAAAACCAATTTAGAGCAGAACTAACTGCAATTTTACATCCAAGATTTTCATCTCTGAAAAGTGTTTTTAATTCGCAATCCCAATCAATTCGGCTAATAATTTCTCTGGTTTGTTTGCAATTTTCAGTTTCGCCTTCTTTATCAGCACGCGGTCCATCAGCTGCAACATAAAGATATTTTGGTTTTTGTTTTTTTATCTCTTCAAAAATTCTTTCGGTTGTATCAGGACGGTTAAATATTAAAAATAATATCGGGGTGTTAAACATTTTTTACTCTCACTTTGTATTTTACAATTATAGAAGAAACTAATGTTTTTTAAAATCATTTATAAAGCAGTTTAAGTGTTCATTAATATTTAATGCGGTGACATAAGTTCCACAAAGGTATTGCAGTCAGGAATTTTGTCTTTTGAATTATAAATTTTATCAATAATCATATTCCCGACTTTTACCCTATAGTGAGAAGCTTCATAAACCAAGAGCCATATCTGTATTAAAAAGCATTATTTTATCCTTTTTTCTTCTTCAAAATAAATTTCACAAACTTTCCTGGTTGTCTTAGGGGATGCGGGCAATCAAAGTGATAATTTTTAACAATTTTTTCCCAAAAATCATATTTTATACCTTTATAAGGTGTTCCACCCATTTTAAGCCATTTTCTGTAGTTTTCATCCCACTCTTTAAAGTTATACATCTTTTCATACCAGCTCCAGAATTTTTGTGGGGAATATGTATGTACTATAGGCGCTCTTGTAACTTCTTTTTTGCGAGGATGACAGTTGAATTTTTCAGGAAGTTTGTCAACTTCCAATTTGAATTCTTGGATAAGAAGATTAATAACGCCTTGATCTGCGTATTTTAAGTAATCTGCAAATTCATAAGTCTTTGAATAAAGCCAATCAGCCATTTTAGTTGGTTCAACAATATTTTCATCAAGCAGAAGTACTCCTGAATTATAATGAGACCCTTGCATATCATAATTTTCTAAAGATACAGAAAAACATTCCTGAAGAGGTGCTTCTTCTTGTAACAAGCTGATTCCTGTTTTTGCATAGTCAAAAATGCCGCTTATGTCTTTTTGAATAAGAATATCAACGTCTATCCATAAAACTTTTTTATACTCGTCCAACATCCTAAAACATTCATAACGAGAAAATGCGAGTTTTGAATATCTTGGAAATGATGATTGTTCAACACCGTTAGTATTTATTGGCATTTCATAATCTATAAATTTGCTGGGAATAATAGAATTAAGTAAGTTCTGATCTTTTTCAGAAATATCATTATGAAATATAATAAAATCCGCATCTAAATTTGGTAAATGTTTTTTGATCCCTATAAGCACATTTGCAACAGCAAAAGTCAGATTTCCGGTTGCCCCAAGTACTATTAACTTTTCCTTTTTGCTCGTCATTAATTATCCTTTTATCTGTTTTTTAGAATTTTGTATTCGTTTGTATTCTTCAACAATATATAAAGCAAATGCTCTTGGTTTTCTAATAATATCTGGGGCATGTGGAAAAATTTTCTTTACTTCCCTTGAGATGAAATTGGCTTTTTTCCCTGTATAGGCAGAACCACCCATTTTTAACCATTTTTTATAGTTTTGATTCCATTCTTTAAAATCCCAAAAGTTCCAGAACTTTTCAGAAGAGTAAGAATGAAGTAAAACAGCTTCTTTTGCAGATTTATCCGTTGGATAACAGTTATACTTTCTTGCCATAGGCTCTATTTCAATTTCGAATTCTTGAAACATAATATTTAAAATTGCTTGGTCAGGCAAATGAAGAAAAGGGGCATATTCAAAGGTTTTTTTATAACACCAATCACATAATTTATCCCTATCTTTAAGGTTATCATCTATAACAAAAATTCCTGCATTGTAAAATTTTTTATTCCAGTCATAATTCCCATGTACACTCTGAGTAAAAAGACTCCAAACTGGATATGGTTCAGGTACAAAAGAAATACCAGTTGAATCGCTATAATCAAACATAGGGGTGATATCACCTTGTATCAGAATATCAATATCAAGCCACATTATTTTTTTGTATTCATCCAGCATTCTAAAACATTCATATCTGGAAAAAGTTAATTCTGTGAATCTATTTAACCTGTCTTGATCGAATCTTTCAGTTTGTCTTACTGGAAATTCATAATTAATAAAAGAACAAGGCATTATTGAATTTAAAAGTATTTTATCATTTTCTGATACATTTTGTTCATAAATAACAACATCAGCATTTAAATAAGGAGAATGTTTTTTAATCCCAATAAGCACATTTGCAGTGGCAAATGCCATATTTCCTGTTGTCCCCAGAACTATTAAATGTTTTTTTTTGTTTTTATTCATCATCGTCATCATCTTCTTCTTCTTCTTCTGTATAACCTATTAGAATTGTTTCTACGGTTGTGTGGTTTGGGTCTATTTTCCTGACCATAAAATTATATTTAAGTTCTAAACTCTCTATTAAAGGTTTGATATCAAAAAAATCTTTGGGCTGATGATATAGAGAAATTAATAAGATAGGTTTAAAAGTTTTTATAGTTTTTAATGCCCCTTTAATTGTTTCAAGCTCAAAACCCTCAACATCAAGTTTTATTAAAGCAGGTTTAATATCATTGATAAATACAAAATTGTCTATATCTGTAACAGAAATAGTTGTGTAATTATCATTATTATTAATTAAACTGGCTCCGGCACCCTCTCCGAATAATTTAAGTTCATTAACATTTTCGCCAAGTCCTTTTTGAACTGGTACAATTTTATCCTCTAATTTATTTAATTTTGAAGTAATTTGTAAATTTATAAAATTTTCTTCATTTGGCTCAAAACAATATATTTTAGAAGGACTATATTTATTAAAAACAATGGCTGTATCACCAATAAAAGCACCACCATCTATAATATCTTTTCCTTCTATCTGTTTTAAAATCTTGCTATCTAAAAAAGATAAACCTGCATCGTATTTATAAATTGGTAAAGCATGTGCAAATCCTTTAGGAAGTTTAAATTTGTTTTTATCTACAAAAAACTTTTCTTTCTGCTGAACTAATTCTTTTTCAGTAAAGAGCTTATCAAGATTTATAAGAAAATTATCTCTCTCGGCAAACCAAGGATTGATAAAAACATATCTATTATAAATTAAATCAACAGTATCTTTACTTTGTTGATCCATATTTTTCTTTAATTTATCAAGTTTTTCTTGAATGGTATATTGATTTTTTATGTGATATTTTTTCCAATCATCAAACCAATCACATAAAAATGGCAAAAAATCATAATTACCAAATAATTGGCAATATTGCTTTTTGATAAACCGTTTATATTCTTTTAGTAATTTATTAAACATTCTATCTATACCTATCCAAGTTATTTTATCAGAAAAATTCAACCGCCGTTCTTTAACAGATTTATCTTTTTTACAATTATTTTATTATTTAAAGCCCAATTTTTATATTCCAAATAAAATTCTTTATTATATTTATCAATATTATTCATTGTAATAATGACTCCAAAGTTATCATTTGATTCAATATTACTTTTATTTAAAATTTTATCTAGAATTTTTTGTCCAACTTCTATAGTGTAATGATGAGAATCAAAATAATATCTCATATGAGGTTTTAAAGGTTCGTATGTAATATAATTTCCCATAGAAAAATCATAAAATGATGTTATTTTACTAATTTCTTTTCGCCAATTTAAATATTTATTAAAATTGCCGGTTAAATTAATTCCGTGAATTTCAGCAAAATTTAAAGGACTAACAAAAACAATTAATTTAATATTGTTTTGTTTGCATAATCTTTTTATTTCTTGTAAATTTTGCAGTCGGCTTATATCTAGTGAATAATTTTTATTTTTTGTTAAAACTCCGTTGATTTCTGCAAGAGCTAAATTATATGAATTATGTTCAGGAGTTTTAATTCTTAATCCGTTATAATCATATATAAACTTGTTAGGAGTTTTAAAATTATAATTTATAGTGGAAATACTTTTTTTTATAGAATCGTAAGATAAAAATAATTTAAAAAAATCATTCAATGAAATATAAGAATCGATTTTTTCATTACTATTGATTTTATGTGTGCTATTAAATCCGAAATAATCAACTTCTAAAATTATTGTTTTAAGATTTGGATGTGTTTTTATCAATTTTTGTAATATTATTTTTGATTCTGAAATGTCAGAACCCCCTATGCCCAAATTTAATGCTTTTTTCTTTGTTAAATTATAATAATGTTTAGGATCTAACGCAAAATCTGTTCTGGATGATCCAATAAAAAGAGTGTCATATTTTTTTATTTTTGCAGTAAACAACTTGGATATTCTTTCATTTGTTTTTAATTCAGGTTTTTCTTTGTTAAATTTATATATATTACACAAATTTAAAACACCATACGGGTCCACAACAACGTTGAAGGCAATTATAATTGTCGAAAATATTGTTATTAAAGTTAAAGTATATATATAAAACTTCTTTTGCTGCATATTTACCTTTAAAATTGAAAATAAAGAAATTCCGATACACGGGTTAAATTTATTATCGATAAAAAACCGATTATTGCAAAAATAATTATATATAAATTTGACGGTTTAAATTTATTCGCAAATTCATTAGAATTTTTTAAAGCAAAAACAATAATAAAGACCGTAAGAAGCAAAAGCCAATTTATACAAATACCATCAGGAAATCTCAATATTAATTTGTTTGTCTTTGGAATTATAAATCCTGAAAATCCAATCATTCCGTTTATAATTTTTAAGGCATCATTAAAATTTAATGCCCTAAAGAAAATCCATGTGAAATTTATAAACAAAAAAGTAAGTATCACTGCAATAAAGTTATTTATTTTAAAGCCTAAAGTTTTCCAGTATCTATGGACAATAAGAGCAAATCCATGCAATGCACCCCATAAAACAAATGTCCATGCTGCTCCATGCCAGATTCCCCCAAGAATAAAAGTGGTGAAAAGGTTTTGATAAGTTTTAAATTCTCCAAATCTGTTTCCTCCAAGAGGAATATAAATATAGTCTCTTAAAAACCTTGAAAGAGTCATATGCCATCTACGCCAGAAATCCTGAATATTCTTAGCTTTGTATGGAGAATTAAAATTCTCAGGCAAATGAATATTAAATAATTTTGAAATACCGAGTGCCATATCTGTGTAACCGGAAAAGTCGAAATAAAGTTGAAATGTATAAGATAGGCTTACCAACCAAGCTTCTAAAAAGCTTAAATGTTTTGCAACATCAAATCCTGAATGAACTATAGGAGAAAGATTATCCGCTATAACAACTTTTTTAAAAAGTCCAATAATTATTAAAGTCAGCCCTATAGATATATTTCTGTGGTTAATAATTTTATTTTTCAATTTTGAAAATTGAGGCATCATTTCACTATGATGCAGAATAGGACCTGCGATTAAGTGAGGAAAATATGTCACAAACAAAGTATAATTTAAAAAATCTGCTTCTTTAACTTCCTGCTTATAAGCATCAACAAGATATGCAATTTGCGTAAAAGTGAAAAAGCTTATTCCAAGGGGTAAAATTATATGTAGCAAGTTAAAATTACTTTTCAAAACAAGATTTGTGTTAGAAATAAAAAAATCAAAATATTTGTAATAACCTAAAAGCAATAAATTACTGGTAACTCCAAAAGCCAGAACCAATTTCTTGTTTATTTTCAGCTTTAAGTTTTCGGGATTATTCAGAGTGGTTCCTATTGAATAGTTAAAAAGCATTGAACAAAGTATTAATGGTAAGTATTTTATGCTCCAATAAGAATAGAAAAGCAATGAAGCTAGAACTAACCATGCTTTTGAAAGTTGTACAAGTTTAATTTTGTTGAGAAAAAAGTAAACAAAAAATGTTATTGGTAAAAATATAAATAAAAAATCAACTGAATTAAAAAGCATATATAAATTCCTTAAGCTTTTTTAATATTTTTTCTGAATTATAATCCTCACAAGCGTTTTCTAATGCTTTTTTTCCCATGTTTAGTCTTAAATCATCGTTTGAAAGTAATAAAATACTCTTTTCAATAAGGCTTTCCATCTCGAGATAGTTAACAAGAAAACCGTCCTCTTGATTGTTTATAATATCCGAATTCCCTCCGCAGTCAAAACTTACGAAAGGAACGCCGCAAAAATTTGCCTCAAGTATAGCCATTCCAAAACTTTCAAGCAAAGTCGGAGTTATTCCAAAATCACAGCTTTTAATTATTCCAATATTTTTTTCATAATCTAAATAACCGGGTGCATATATTTTAGCGTTTTCAGGTTTGTATTTAAGCTCATATTCAAGTTCTTCTGTCATACCTGCGGAAAGATAAAATCCGATGGGCTCTTTGTAAAACCCTGAAAGTCTTCTTATTATCTCATACATATAGCGAGGACCTTTTACAGGAGTATTTGCAGCCGGCATGTATATAAGAGGAGAATATTCATTCAATCCCAGTTCTTTTTTTATATTCACCGCAGGGAATGAATCTATAAGCTTTTCGTTGATGATGTTTGGTATAACTTCGACAGCACCTTCAAAGCTATGAGTTTCATTAAAGACGTTTTTCATATAATTTGAAGGGCAAATTACCTTATCAACTATTTTCATTCCTTGATTTTCCATAATATTTACAAGCTTCGCATCAAGTTCAGAATGTTTGTCAATTAAGGGATTTCCTGTAAATCTCATTGCATTATGATGTGAAATCATTATTACTTTAGCATTTTTGGGGATTTTAAGATAATAATTCGGAGTTCCTAAATCAGGAATTATAATGATATCAGGTTTGAATTTGTTTAATTCTCTATTTATTTTCCAACATCCGATTGCAGAATTGATTGAAAAATTAAATTGCCATGCATATTCTGTAGAATCGGCACAACTTTTTTTCTGTTTTTTAGAAAAATATAATTTAGTAAAACTATTTATTGTTCTAAAAATTGTCTTTGGTGCGCCACATCGAATTATGTCATTTTCTTTTAACTTAACTTTGCCATGATCATAAAAAGTAAAACCTTTTACTTCAAAACCGGCTTCTTTAAGCTTTAAGAAAATGTTATATTGTGCGGTTGCAACTCCTCCACCGGAGAAAGGTGGAAATGTATTTGAAATTACAGCTATTTTTTTCAATTGACCACCCGAGTATATTTATGGCTTAATTAGAATTAATTATATTATAAATAAGTAAGTAAGTATTTAATTAAAATGAAAATTTCAATAATAACTGCCTGTTTTAATGCACAGGATACAATCGAAGAAACTATAAGAAGTGTCGCTAATCAAACTTATGATAATATCGAATATATTATCGTTGATGGCGCTTCTAGTGATAAAACATTGGAAATTATAGAAAAATATAAAGATAAAGTAACAAAACTAATAGTCGAGTCTGATAATGGTGTTTATAATGCCATGAATAAAGGTATAAAATTAGCCACAGGGGATTTGTTATTTTTCTTAAATGCGGATGATAGTTTAATTAATGAATTGGTGGTTGAAAAATTTGTTGAGCAATCTCAACAATCTAAAGCTGGATTGTTGCTGGGAAATATATTAATGCTAAATCGTTATACAGGCGAAATGTATTATGAAAACCATAAAATAGTAGATAAAATTAGACTAATTACCAGTTCGGTTTTTCATCCGGCGACATTTTTCAGAAAAGAAACTTTTGAAAAATATGGTTTCTATAATGAAAGCAATAAAATCGCTGGAGATTATGAATGGTATGTTAATTATTTCCAAAATGGTGGCGACTACAAATATGTTGATTTGCCTATTTCAATTTTTAGTTTAGGCGGATTGAGTTCAGATGAGAAATTCAATGTGGTTCACGAACAAGAACGAACAAAAATTCAGGAAAAATATTTTTCAAAACAAGAGCTCAATAATACTAATTTATTAAGGAAATTTTTTCCCAGAAAAATAAATAAAATTAAATTCAGAAAATTGTTGGAAAAACTAAAATTAAATGAATTTTATAATTTTGAACAAAATATTGTCAAAAAGTGGAAAGTCTACATAGTTTCGCACAATGTAGTTCATGATCATATGTATAAAAAAGATAAGCTCTTTAATAAAAATAATTATATTATATTTGATGTTTCTTCCGACAAAATGCAGATTTCAGACAAATATAGCATTGTGCATCAAATCGAATTGCAAAATTTTCAGAATTTGGGTAAATGGTGGGCAGAAAGTGAAGCGATTTATAACATTTATCACAATAAAGAACTATATAAAAATTTAGATTTTATCGGATTTTTGCATTATGACAAAGAGCTTAAAATTATTGAAACACATAAAACAGATATTACAAAAAGAATTAATAATTACATCAAGAATACACTTACAGGTCACGTTTGTTTTGAGATGCATAATACGATAAATGATTATAACCAAAAGATTTTAGCTGATATAAATCAACCAAATACTCTTGTAGGTGATGGATTAAATTGTTATGATTTTATTCTTAAAGATTATAACGATTATTTTAATATAAATTATTCTATTCAAGATTTTTTCGACAAAAAATACATAAATTTATGTTCTTGTTTTTTAATTGATATAAAAACATTTGAAAAAATGATGGGTTTTATGGAATATATTGTAAAAAATAAAAAATTGGAACTGCTTGATACTGAACATAAATATCGAATACAAGGCGGCTTGATGGAAAGATACTTTGGATTATTTTTAACTTTTGAATATGATAATTTTCTTAATCTAAATCTTCATCACCATTATAATAAGGGGTTAAAATAATTTATTATGCTTTCAATAGGAATTACAACTTTTAAAAGACGATTTGATTTGTTAAAAAATTTAATTAATCAAATCAGGAGTTTTGATGAAGACATAAGTATTCTTATAACCATTAATGCTGATAATGAAGAAGATTTCGATGAAAAATATCGAAAATCATTATTACAATATTTGTCAACAATTAAAAAGGCTTATCCTGTTTTTTTCCCGGCGTTCACAGGCTTGAGCAAAATGTGGAATACCCTTATTATTCATTCACCTACAGATCATATACTAATATTAAATGATGATATTAAATTTGAAGATTCTCAAATTATTCCTTTAATAGAAGCAAGAATAATGAAAAAAAATAATGATGATTTGAAAAATGATTTGCTGATTCTAAATAACAGCTGGTCTCATTTTGTTATTTCCAAACAACTTGCTCATAAATTAAAATATTTTGATGAAAGATTAATAGCTTTTGGAGAAGAAGACGGAGATATGTTCTGGAGATTTGAAAAAATATTCAAAGTTAAACCTCAACAAATTTCAATTGAAGGAATTTCAAATATAGCGGAAGGATGCGATATTGTAGCCTCTAACATAGAAACAACGAAATTATGCGGATCTGAACGACCTGTATTTAATAAAGAATTCATTTATAACTGTAAATACAAAAAAGCTTTTTGTGGAATTAAAGGTATGTTTGATTACAAAAGTAAGTGTATTAGCAATACATTACAACAATATCCTTATGAAAAATTCAAACAGGATAATAAAAACAATATACGAAAATTTGATAATATTATAAATTAGATAATAGCTAACACTTAATTACGCATAAAAACTTTTCGTGCTTGCAATCATATAGATTATTAAAAGTTATCGCATTCTTAATAAGAAATTCAAGGGAATTGTCGGGATTCAATCCTTTTAAGGTTATAGCAAAGTAACCTGACTTGCTTATAGCATCAAATAAACTTTTGCGTGTAAAAAAACGAATATTTTTTTCTGATAAAACTCCTAATTCTTTATATTGAAAATTTTTCTTAAAAATAATTTGATTTAAGATTTTAATATATCTAAAATTAGGAATAACCATTAATACATAACCATTTTTATTTAATTTAGGCTTTATTTTGTTCAAAATTTCAATAGGATTATAAAGTTGTGGTAAAGTTTCATCCAGAATTGCGCAATCAAAATAATCCTCGGACAATGTGTCAACTTCGCAAACTCCGTTATTAATTTCCGCATTAAAGTAGTCCGTCAGATTAAATTTTTTTGAAATTATTTCTTTTAATCCTTCGCTTGTTCCTATTTCAAGGACTTTTTTGGAAGTAGGAGCGATAAAATCCAAAATAGGATTGTCATTTATCGGATTAATAGTGTCTACATATTTCTTATCGTGCCTTTTGGACTGTATTAAAATATTTTTAAGCCTGTGAAAAACAGGGGCAGTTTTTAAAATTAAATTTTTATATTTTTCTTTATTTTTAACGATATATTCAGGGAAAGTATTGTCAATATTAACAATTTTGTATTTATATCCTCTCTCAAAGATATCTACACCGTCTAAAATTAAATTATTTAATCGGACTTCATTCAAGTAATACTCGTTGTTGTATTCTTGATGAGCAAATGATT
The DNA here is from genome assembly GCA_037147175.1 of bacterium. Classification (NCBI taxonomy): domain Bacteria; species bacterium. The sequence continues at coordinate 9,235 of JBAWVS010000025.1, read as the reverse complement.
GAATTTTTTCTTTTACTTTTTGAATGCCTCCAAGAAAACTAAAATGCCATCCGCCATTCTCAATTATTTGTCCTTGAATGTTTCTTATTTCGTTAGCAGTTTTACTAAAGTCTTTATAAAACAAAACCCTTGGACCTCTGAGCCAATATGGTTCTTTATCATTTATGTAATTAAGATAAAAATTATATTGATTTTGTTTAAGAACTTTTATCCCTTCAAAATTTATACAATTAGCGAGAGCTTTTGCATTTGGTATTTCATCAACATCAGAAATTATAATTATTTCGTCAGGTTTGCAGCTTTTAAGACCTTTTTCGATTGCATTTCTTTGAAAAATTTCACATTCCCATGCGGATTTGCATCCGGGAAATTCATCTATTACAATATGAATTATTTTTTCTTTAAAAGCTGAAAATTTTTGTTTATTTTCGTCAAAAATAAGTTTTTTGGGTTGATTAGTAAAAGTTTTTGAAGATTCTACTATAACAAACTTGTCAACAACTTCGTTAAGCTCATTAAATCTGATTTCAAGAAGTTCAAGCTCGTTATAGAACATAAAACAATCATAAATCATTTGAATCTCCTGTGTCTTCTCAAAGGAAAAAGTTGTTTTATATCAAGATAAATTCGTTTTAGTTTGTGAGTATAAGGATTTTTTATTACATCTCTGTAAATATTCATAATATTTTGCATTTGCTTTTCATAATTATACATTTCATCAAACCTGTTTAAAGCTTTTTCAGATAAATCTTTATAAAATTCTGTATTTGTTTCAATTTCTTTTAATTTTTGGGCGTATTCAACATAATTATTTACTACAAATCCTGCATTTCCTATACATTCTACATGTCCGTTAAATGCCTCAGAGATGTGAGAAACAATAGGCTTTCCAAAATGAAGAGCTTCTGCAATTGCAGTTGAGTTGAGTTCGCCGTCTTTTCTTCCATGTGCGTATACATTGAGCATTTTTATAAAATTATAAATAATCACAAAATCGCCGGTATGATCTAAAAAATAAACATTATCAAGTCCAAGCGCTGCAGCTTGTTTTTTATAATTATCTCCTGCTCCCAAAATCACAAACGCATTATTGTTATCAGAAATTTCTTTAAAAGCTTTTAACGGAATATCAGAAAAAATAGCATTGTCATTTCTTTGATGAAATCCGTAAATGAACTTATCTTGAAGTCCGAGTTCTGCTCTGAAATTTTTAAATTGAACTTCAGGAATAATCATGGGGTGAGAAACCATAACAATTCTATCTTTATCTCCACTCATTTCAATCCATTTATCTCTGCTGAAGTTGCTTATGTGCATTACTCGAGAAATGTTATATTGATTATCAACGCCTACAACATAATGTAAAGAATCAACTATCGGAATATTTTTAATATTACAGAACGGCTCTTCATATAAACCGCATCTGCCTGTTTGGATTAAGTCATAATTATTTTTGAATACATCAAAAAAATTTGTTTTATCTAACCAGATTTTTCCTCTATGAACTCTTTGTTTAGTTGTTTTAAACTCTATAACATTAACACCATTGTCAATTAAATACTGTTTTCTTGCTTCATTAGGCGGATTGTCTTCCTGATTTGCATAGAAATAATCAACTTCAAATTCGTTTTTAGGAAGTCCTGCTGCTATAGTTTGTAAGAATTTTTCGGTCCCGCCAAGTGTTAAACCATCATTCTTTATGAAAGCAATTTTAATTTTACTGAACATACTTCATAACCTGTATTCTGAATTTGAAAATTATTATAACAAAAAAGTAAGTATGTTATACTGACTTTGACAATTTATACGTAATTAACATTAAAAAGGATTTTTTAATATTTTTATGAAAATATTATATGACCCACAAATTTTTAATCTGCAAATATTTGGTGGCATTTCGTTATATTATAAAAAACTTTTGGAAGAATTTTATAAGGAAACGGATATAAATTTCAAGCTTCCGTTAATATATTCAGATAACAAATATCTAAAAAATCTTCAATTCATAAACGCATTCAGCTTAAATGGGAGAAATATCCCTTTTAAAAAGCAGTCTATTAAATTATTAAATGCAATAAATAGAAATAAAACTATAAAAGAACTTATTGATCAGGATTTTGATATTTATCACCCTACTTATTTTGATGACTACTTTTTAAATTACATAAAAAACAAACCTTATATTTTAACCGTTCATGATATGACTAACGAAGTTTTACCTGAATATTTTGTCTTTGATAAAAAGGCAGATGAAACTATTAAAATTAAAAATAGACTCATTGAAAAAGCAAATAGGATTATTGCAATATCAGAAAATACCAAAAACGATATAATTAAGTTTTGTGAGATTGATGAAGATAAAATTGATGTAATCTATCATGGTTTACCGTTTGAATCTTTAGAAAAACAAATGAAAAAATATGATTTACCTGAGAGGTATATACTGTTTGTTGGACAAAGATCTAAATATAAAAATTTTATTAATTATTTATTATCAATAAGTAATATTTTAAATGAAGATGAATCACTCTATTTAGTTTCAGCAGGTGGAAATCCTTTTACGGAAGAAGAAAAAGATTTAATTGATTCTCTTAAATTAACGAATAAGATAATTTACAAACCTATAGATAAAGAAGAATCTCTCATAACTTTCTATAAGAATGCTTTATGTTTTGTTTTTCCGAGTCTTTACGAAGGTTTCGGGTTCCCGATTCTTGAGGCGTTTCAATGTGATTGTCCCTTGCTAAGCAGTAATACAAGTTCTTTCCCTGAAATTGCCCAAAATGCAGCCATTTATATAGATCCTTATAGTAATGAATCTATGGAAGAAGGCACAAAGAAATTGATTTATAATGAAACTCTAAGACAGGAACTTATTATTAGAGGAAGAGAACAATTAAAAAGATTTAGTTGGAAAGAAACGGCTGAATTAACAAAACAATCATATATAAAGGTTTTACAATGAAAAAACAATTAGCAATAGTTTTAGGAGCAACAGGAAATATAACTTTTGGACTTGCAAATGTCTTGATGGGGCTAAAAAAATACAAAATTGAAATTCCATACGAGATAATTGTTTTTGGTCAAAATATATCATCAAATGATAAAAAATTATTAAACCAAATAATTCCAATTAATTTTATCGAATACAACTATCCCACTACAGGAGAAATACATTCCAAATCTACCTGTGATCGATTTACTCAAATGACTTTTTCAAGATATGAGTGTTTAACTTTATTAAATGAATACAAAAAAGTTTTATGGCTTGATGTTGATCTTCTGATTAAAGGCAACTTGACTCCCCTTGTGGCAGACTTTGATGCGCAAATAGGTCTCTGGCAGACCAAGCAACCATTAAAAATTAATTTCACTAAAAATATTGATGATTATAATATGGAAAGTTGTTTTTATAATGCAGGAGTAATCATTTTCAATGATACTCTTCTAAATTACAAAGATATAAAAGAATGGTGTTATAAAAAAACTAATGAACTTTCTGAACATCTTTACTGTGCGGATCAAGGGATTATCAACATTTTGCTTGAGGAATTCAAGCTTGATATTTTTAATATTGATGAAAAATATAATTGCCACCCCAGGTCAAAAAATGCTTCAACCGCTTCTGTTTTGCATCCTTATTGTGCAGAAAAATTCTGGAATTTTTATAACAATCAAGAATGGAATGAAAATTATAAAGAATGGATTCAAATGGGAGGAACGCCCTATTCAGGAAGTAAAGTAGGCATATTTGAAAGATTTATTAAAACAAAATATCCTGAAGTACCTAATCCTTTAAAATATCCACGAAATTTTAAAAATTATTTTAAAACTCAAAAATATAAAGATTTTGATTTCTAAAGTTTTAACCAATTTTTAACAAGTCTAGTGATTTTATTTGTATTTTTGAAGTAATTTATCAAAAATCAAATGCTTTTCGTTTAAAACCGTAGCCCATTTCTCAACAAACTTATCTTTGTTTATATTTGAATATAATAATGCTTTTTCATTATGAGATGTTCCTTCAAAATGTATAACTTCAGAGCCTGGTTGATACATTACTCTTAAACCTTTAAGTTCCCTTACTTTAAAGGCTAAATCAACATCTTCATAGTAAGCTTTATCATAAATTTCATCAAATCCATCAAGTTCTTTCCACAATTCTCTTGATAATAAAATAGAAGCTCCTGATATATAGTCTACTTCTTTAATATTATTAAATTGATTCAGGAATGGATTTTTATTTTGACCATGCCTATAGCTTTGCCCTTCTCTACTTATATAAGCTCCTGCTTCTTGAATCGTTGAATTTGGAAATACAAGCTTCGAACCAACCATACCGATATTTTCATCACTTTCAATAAGTTCAACCAAAGAAGACAGCCACATGGGTTGAACTTGAGTATCATTATTTAAAAATAATAAATATTTTCCATTTGCGTGTTTAGCAGCATTATTGCAGTTTCTTAGAAAACCCAGATTTTGTGAATTGCGAATTATTGTTAGATTACCAATCTTTTTTTGAATATATTCAGTTTCATCATTAGAGTTATCATCTGCAATTATAATTTCATACGAGAGATCTTTTGTATTTTGCAAAATTGACCATAAGCAAAGACGAGTAAAATTGTATTGATTATATACAGGAATAATTATTGAAACTATCGCATTATTAGTTTTTTTAAAAGTAAAAAACTCAGGAGTTGTTTTAAAACGGACAAACCTTTTTTTAAAAAGCAAAATTATTGCTTTTTTAAAACTCATTTCTTTTGTCACCAATGAATCAAACAATAACGTTCTGAATTTTTTTCTGTAATTTTTAAATGGTATTAGAAGGCAAAAAAACTTAATTAAATATTTAATCATTAATAATGTCCTTAATAAAGTTTAGTACTGTATAGATTTCATTAATATAGTATAATGCTAAAGTTTATTAAGTAAGTATGTGTTTAATTGTTAAATATTATGAAGAATTACCCTATAGAAATATTTAAGCTCTATAATAGGTTTATATAAATGTCTGGAGTAGGGAATGCAATATAAATTAATAGATTTAAATGTAAATGGAGATGATAGAGGCTCTTTAGTTGCTTTTGAAAAGAATCAAAATGTCCCTTTTGAAGTAAAAAGGGCTTTTTACATATTTGACACAAAAGGTGAAATCACAAGAGGCGTGCATGCAAATAAAAAATCGGAATTTCTTTTGATTGTTATATCAGGAAGCTGTAGAGTTAAAGTTGATACAGGGAAGGAACAAGATGATATTTTGCTTAATAAACCGCAAAAAGCTTTATATTTAAATAAGCTTGTTTGGAAAGAAATGTATGAATTCTCTCATAATACAGTGCTGCTTGTTTTATCTAACGAATATTACGATGAAAATGAATATATAAGAGACTATAACCATTTTTTCAACATGGTTAATAATGCTTAAATTGTAAGAATAATAAGGAAAAACAGAATGATAAAGAAACTTATAAGAAGAAAAATACATAAACGTATAATAAAATTTATGAAAAAATTCACTCAAGAAAAGGGGGGGCTTGAAGATTATCAAGTCCTTTTCAATGAACTTCATAAATGCTCAATAATAGGATTAAATATTGGCGGTACTTTAGAACTTAGTGATTCGGGTGAAGATTTAACTATAAAAAATATGATTAATATGATTAACATGATTGAAAATGAAGATGTTACTATATTTGACGTTGGTGCGAACGTTGGTAACTATTCAACAGAAATATTAAAAGGTTGCATAAATAAAAAACTTTATCTGCACGCTTTTGAACCATCAAAAGCAACATTTGAAAAGTTAAATAAAAATATAAATAATCCAAATGTTAAATTGAATAATTTTGGATTAAGTGACAAAGAAGAGACACTTACTTTATACAAAGACACTCCCAGTTCGGATTTAGCAAGTTTATACGATCGAAAAATTGAACATTTTAATATAAATCTGCATATTAAAGAAGAAGTTGAATTGAAAACCCTAGACCTGTATTGTCAGGCTAATAATATTAATTATATTGATGTATTAAAATTAGATGTTGAAGGACATGAATTTAACGTATTAAATGGTGCGAAAAACATGTTAAATGCAAAAAAAATTAAAATAATACAATTTGAATTTGGCGGATGCAATGTTGATTCAAGAACTTTTTTTAGAGATTTCTGGTATTTATTAAAAGAGAACTACAAAATTTATAGAGTACTTAGAGATGGATTGTTCGAATTTACTCAATATGAAGAACGGCAAGAAATTTTGATATACAGTAATTTTATTGCTGTTATAAAAGAAGATTAAATTATATAAAGGTACTCCAACAGATGAAATCGCACATCATAAAACTTTTATGCTCATTAATTCCTATAAAAAATTGGAGAAAATATTTAAGAACTAAATTCATAAATATTGACCAAAATACTGAAAAGATGAAATTAGGAGTTTCTTATTCTGTTTGGGATGGAGAAGAACTGCTAGAATCTTCATTACTTAATATTCGTCCTCTTGCAGACTATATAAACGTTGTTTGGCAAGAATTGTCTTGGTTTGGAAATCCCTGCGACCCAAAGTTACAACAAACATTAATTGAGTTGAAAAATAAAGGACTTATTGATGAAATTCTATTTTTCACACCTGTATTAAATACTTCGATAAGTCCAAATGATAACGAAGTGAAAAAAAGAAATATTGGATTAGAAGCGGCTAAAAAAGCAGGCTGTAATTATTTCATGCTTTTAGATACAGACGAGTTTTATGATAAAGAAGAGTTCGAAAAGGCAAAAAAAATTATTATAGATCAAAATATATCTCATTCAGCTTGTAATCAGGTCTTTTATTCGCATTTGCCTATATATAGGAATATAAACTACGAAACTTGGTTTGCGCCTTTTATATATAAAATTGATAAAAATTCAAAATTAATATTAAATGGGGGCGGTTATTATCCGATATTATTAGACCCTTCTAAAATTATCCCGATAAATAAAAAATCTAAATTTAGATTTTTGGGAGAGGTTACAATGCAACATTTTGGCTTAAGCCGTAAAAATATTATTCAAAAATTCAAAAATTCATCTGCAAATAATGAAAACAATAAGGATTTAGTGGATTTTTGTCTGAATAATGCTATAAATAATCAAAGTCTTTCAGAAGAAGAATTACTGTCGAAAAATTTTGTTAAAGTGCAAAACAAATTTAATATACCTGATTTTTACAATATTGAAAAAGGGGTATTATGAAGAAGAAGTTGATACATAAATATTTTCATTTATTATTTAATTTTAAAAAATATTTATATAAAAAAATATTATCCAATATAAACCCAAAAGGAAAGTATATTCTTTCACAACCAATTTTATTTTTAGGAAATGGAAATATTTTAATTGGAGATAATTCCGAACTTGGATATTTTCCTTCACCATATTTTTATTCAGGATATATGCATATTGAAGCAAGATCATCTGATTCAATAATAGAAATTGGGGCTAAAACACATATTAATAATAATGCTTGTATAATCAGTGACGGTTCAAAGATTGCAATTGGAAGTAATTGTCTTATTGGATATAATTTTCATGCATACGATACTGATTTTCACGGAATTAATCCTAAAAAAAGAGACCAACCCTCACCTGCTCAACCTGTGACAATTGGCGATAATGTTTTTATTGGCTCAAATGTAATGATAATGAAAGGTGTCAGTATCGGAAACAATTGCACAATTGCAGCAGGCAGCATTGTTACCAAATCGTTTCCTGACAATGTTATAATTGCCGGTAATCCGGCTAAAATAATCAAAGAGGTTGGTAATGAACTCACTATTTCATAAGTCTTCAGAAGTTAAAAGTAAAAATATTGGTGAAAATACAAAAATATGGCAATTTTGTGTGATTTTAGAGAACGCAGAAATAGGCAAAAATTGCAATATTTGCAGCCACTGTTTTATCGAAAATGATGTAAAGATTGGGAATAATGTGACTATTAAGTGTGGCGTACAAATATGGGACGATATTGAGATAGAAGATGATGTTTTTATTGGTCCTAACGTAACATTCTCAAACGATAAATATCCAAAATCAAAACAACAACGAGGTAAAATTTCAAAAACAATTGTTAAAAGAGGTGCTTCAATTGGTGCCGGTGCCGTAATACTTCCGGGCATAACAATAGGAGAAAATGCTTTAATAGGAGCAGGTTCTGTTGTGACAAAAGATGTTAATTGTAATAAAATAGTTGTCGGAAATCCGGCCAAGGAGATTAAAAATTGAGTTTGATTACTTTTTTAAATAACCTAAGATATCTATTCAGATTTGATATTAAACAAATAAACTTAAAGGCATCTAATAGTGTTTCTTACGAAGAAATAAATGCAATATTGAACAATTACAGATATGAATTAAAGGATGAGTTGGCGGATTTGCCTGTGCCAAAAATTAAAACAGCAGAAGAAACCATTGAAGACTTAATTAAAAACAAAAAATCAATAGCCCGGTATGGAGACGGCGAATTTATGGCCGCACTGGGATATGATATGGCCTATCAAAAAGTACCTCCTGATATGGCAAAAAGGCTAAGAGATATTTTAGTTTCCAACGATGAAAATATTTATATAGGTATTGCGAGTATTTATTTTAAGTCTTTGAAAGGTATTTATCCTGATGCTGTAAAATTTATTAGAAGTTGGTGGGGAGCCAGAAACCAGGAAAAATTTTTAACGTTATTTGATTTTAATAAACAATATTACAATACTGAATTTTCTCAATTATATTCAACATACATGGAATATGATTTTGAAAAACACTTTAATAGAATGAAAAAAATATGGGATAAAAGAGATGTTACCATAATACAGGGTAAGGGAATCAGAGATAATCATGAGTATGATATTTTTGAAAATGCAAATTCTGTAAATTACCAATTTGGACCAACACGTGACGCCTATTTTGAATATGATTCCATATTAGAAAACGCTTTAACGATACCAAAAGATAATCTGGTTATTTGTATTCTGGGTCCTACTGCAACAATACTTGCTTATGACTTGGCTAAACATGGCTATCAGGCATTAGACTTGGGACATGTTTCAAAGGATTATGAATGGTATAAACAAAAAAAAATAAAAGACGGCGTCGATTTTTATAAACTGGATTAGAGGACAACAAAATGAAATTATTTAAGAGGTCATCTGAAAAGTATTGAAAAATAGGTCACAATATTGTTAGGTATGTA
>JBAWVS010000024.1 GCA_037147175.1 bacterium | reverse complement strand
TTTTGTTCAAATTAGCAGCACCCTGTTCCACGTTTCTGGAAATTTCCTGCGCACCCTGTGCTAATTGAGTCGTGCTGCTTGCTGTTTGCTGCGCACCCTGTGCCGTTTGTTCAGAAGATGAGCTCATTATCTTCCGAGCTCGCTGATATATCTTCTGTTGACTGAGCAACTGCGCCCACAAGCTCTCTAAGATTTTTTACTGTGAAATTAAGAGCTGATCCGAGTTTACCTGCTTCGTCACGCGATAAAGTCGATTCATCTATATTTACTTTTAAATTTCCTTTGGAAACCTCATCTAATGCTTTTACAACAAGATTTATCGGGTTTATGGTGCGATTAACAAAATATATATTGGCAAAAACAAGTAATAATATTGCTAAAAATACACCCCATAAAATTAAATTAAGATAGAAATAAAAGTCAGCTAAAATATAATTCTTTGGCAGAACTGAAACAAAAGACCAATATGTATTCGTACCTTCAAGATGAATAGGGCTAAATACTCTGTATACATCGCCTTTATATATTTTCGAATAATTATATTCTTTAACCTCTTTTCCTTGAATCGTTTGTTCAATAACTGACTTCAGTCCATATTTTGAGCCTGATTGCATAATAACTGACGGGTCAGCTCCATGAGCTACAAAAATTCCTTTTCCTGAGAGTAATGCCGCATAACCGCCCATAGGTTTTGTTTTTTCAACTAATGCCTGAAGCTTATCCAGCTTAATATCAGCACCGACTATTCCAAGAAAATCTCCGTTTTTATTTAAAATAGGCATTGTTAATGATGCCATTAAAACATCTTTTCCCTCTATTTTATAGAAGTATGGTTCTGTTAAAGTCAGCAATTTTGTTTTCTTTGGCAACAGGTAGTAATCCCCTGCGCCCTCTTTTTCATAATCAACCAGCGGTTCTAATTTAATTTCATTACCTGACCTGACAAGATAAGGAATGAGCCTTCCTGTGCCGTCATACCCTTTTCTGTTTATATAACTGGCATCTATGCCATCAAACTTGTTAGGTTCCCAAAGTGTATAAAACCCCAGAACATCAGGAGTATTGCTAATATATTTATGCAAAAGATTTATAATTTGTTCTCTTGATATGGAATGAGTTTCACTTGCAAACTGAACGGTATCCCTTATTTTGGATAATTCGCTTTTTGTTATCTCAAACTTCTTTAAGACATCTTGCGCCCCGATTAAAGCTTCTTTTTTTGCGAAATCTTCAGCTCTTTTAGTACTTTTAACTGAAATATTATCCAATAATACTGTTGATAGAATAAATAAGGCTATAACAACAATTGAGCATGTTATCAGATTTATTTTCCCTGCTATTTTTAAATTCTTGAACCACTGCATAAAGACCACCCTTTCCAGTTAACACAAAAGACGTTTTAGCTTTTTTCATAATCTAATAAAAATAATTTGATTTATTATTCAAAACAAACAAAACTTTGACAATTTGTTTGTTTTTTAAATAATAACATATATCGTGTGTCAAGAATAAGCGTTTTTTGTTATAAACAAAGAAAATAGTCTTTGTGACCAGTAAAATAAACAGATTAACAGGGTTACATTTCTTAATTTTAACCCATTGCTTGAGTTCAATTTTTAATTGCAACACGTTATCAGAACAAACATATATTATAGATATGTAGAAAGATAAGGTGTTGCAAATGGGAAGAGCAAAACATCTAACAGAAAAAGAAAAAGATGAAATCTCTATCCTGAAGGCAGAAGGAAAAAGTCCTGCTCAAATTGGTAAAATTATCGGCAGACATAGATCTACAATAATCAGAGAACTGAAAAAAGAAACCTCAGTACTTTATCGGGATAAATATGTTGGAAGTCAATCTCATAAAAATATTTAAAGAAATTGGGAAAACTCTCATAGACGAAAGAGACTGAACTCCAAAATCATTGAATATATTGAATTTAATCTAAAAATTGGTTATTCTCCTGAAATAATATCAAATAAAATAAAAGAAGAAATTGGAATGTCGGTAAGCCATGAAGCTGTTTATCAGTTTGTATACAAGGAAAGAAACGATTTAACAGTATTTTTAACCAGAAGACATTTGGGAAGAAAACCCAGAAGAAAATGACGGAAATCTAAACGTACTCTTATTCCAAACAGAATCGATATAGATAAAAGGCCAATAGAAGGGAATGAAAGAAAAGAATTCGGTCATTTTGAAGGGGATACAATATTTTCAAAGAAAAGTTTATCTGCACTTCTTGTAACTGCTGACAGATTGACAAGAAGAACAAAAATTAAAAAACTGACTCGCAAAACCGCTTTGCAAGCCAGTTCCAATATTATATTTGCACTTAAAGATTACAATATTATTGATTTAAAAACAATGACTTTTGATAATGGTTCAGAATTTTGTTACCACGAAAAAATAAAGGATGCTTTAGGCACTGAAATATATTTCTGTAAGCCTTATCACGCTTGGGAAAAAGGTACTGTGGAAAACATTAACGGTTTAATCAGAAGGTTCTTTCCTAAAGGAACTGATTTTGATACAATTTCAGAAGAACAAATCCAATATGTCGAAGATTGGATTAACAATCGCTCTATGAAATGTTTGGGCTTTAAATCCCCTAATCAAAAGGCTTTTGAACTAAATATTGCAATTGCTTGTTGCATTCAGCTAACCTTATAAATACAAAGTTTTACTAAGAGCTGATCTTGCTAAAATATTAAAATTAATATATATAAGCTTTTAAGGCTCGTTTAGAAACTGCGGTTAAAATCACAAACGAATTGTTTAACAAGACAACTTCCAAGACTTTCCTCTACAAATTTAAGATGGGTACAAAAAAATGAATAATGAATTTTCTGAAATAAGAGAAAGACAAATTCGATTTGAAGAAACATATTTAAGCGAATATGCCGCCAAAAGTTCTCAAACAAGGGGCAGGAAAATAAAAATAACACCATGCCCTATCAGAACAGAATTTCAGAGGGATCGAGACAGGATTCTTCACTCAAAAGCCTTTAGACGGTTGAAACACAAAACTCAGGTTTTTATTTCTCCGGCAGGTGATCATTATAGAACAAGAATGACGCATACTCTTGAAGTTTCACAAATAGCAAGGACAATAGCAAGAGCTTTGGCTCTAAATGAAGATTTGACAGAAGCAATCGCCCTCGGGCATGATTTAGGACATACTCCTTTCGGGCATACAGGAGAAGAAGTTCTTAACGAATTATTGTCGGGAGGTTTCAAACATAATGAACAAAGCTTAAGAGTGGTTGAATTTCTTGAAAATCTCAATCTTACGGAGGAAACCCTTGATGGAATTCTTAATCACACAGGAGAAAAAGCTCCTTTTACTCTTGAAGGTCAAATAGTTAAAATTGCAGATAGAATTGCGTATTTAAATCACGATATTGACGATGCAATAAGAGCAGGCATTATAAAAGAAACTGATCTTCCCAAAAATGCAATAGGCACACTCGGTTTAAATATAAATACAAGAATAACAACAACAATAAAAGATATTGTTTCAAACAGCAAAGACAGCATAAAAATGTCTACAGAGTGCAAAAAAGCAATGAATGAACTAAGAACCTGGATGTTCGAGAATGTTTATAAAGAATCTCTTGCAAAAAAAGAAGAGTCTAAAGCAAAAAAAGCTGTTTTAGAGCTTTTTAACTATTACATGGAAAATTCGCAGCAATTAGAGCAAGAATCAAAAACAAAATCAGACACAAAAGAAAGAATTGTAGGAGATTATATAGCCGGCATGACTGATAGATTTGCTTTGCAGGATTATATCGATAAATTCACGACAAAATCCTGAAAAATCAACAACTGTTCATTGATTAAAGCCTCTATCCTGCCGCAATCTTAAACCTTGTTAAGATTTTATAAAGCACGTGTTTGTGTATGCTAAACTTTTCTTAAGTGATAATCTTTAAAAAATTTAAAGACAGGCGGTAATAATTATGATTCCAATTTTAGACTTAAGTCATCAATACGAAGAATTAAAAACAGATTTAGAAAGAGCAGTATTAAAAGTTTTATCGTCAGGACAATATATTCTTGGCGAAAACGTCAAAAAACTCGAAAAAAGTTTTACCAAATATAACGAAGTGAACCATGCACTTGGAGTGGCTTCCGGCACTGACGCTCTTCATCTTGCGCTCAGAGCTCTTGATGTAGGTCCCGGTGATGAAGTTATTACTGTTTCTTTCACTTTCATAGCAACAGTTGAAGCTATAAGTTATGTTGGGGCAACTCCTGTTTTTGTGGATATAAACCCTGATACTTTTAACTTTGACCCGAAAGAACTTGAAAAGAAAATCACACCGAAAACAAAAGCAATAATTCCTGTTCATCTTTACGGTCAGCCGGTTGATATGTCATCAATCCTTGAAATTGCTAAAAAATACAATCTTTATGTAATAGAAGATTGCGCTCAAGCAATAGGAGCGGAATACAAAGGTAAAAAAGTCGGTTCTCTCGGTGATATAGGCTGTTTTAGTTTTTTCCCCACAAAAAACCTCGGAACTTTTGGCGATGGAGGAATGGTAACAACAAACAGCGATTATCTGGCAGAAAGATTGGCTTCTTTAAGAAATCATGGCAGTAAAGTCAGATATTATCACGATGAAGTTGGTTTAAACAGCCGTCTTGATGAAATTCATGCCGCTATCCTTAATGTAAAATTCCCTCATATCGACAAATGGAACTCAAAAAGAAGAGAAGCTGCATATTATTATAATGAATTGCTTAAAGATGTAAAAGAGATTCAAACACCTAAAGAACTTAAAGATGCTTATTGTGTTTACCATCAATACACAATCAAAGCGCCCGTTAGAGACAGTCTCGTTGAATCCTTAAGGCAAAAAGGCGTTATGGCAATGATTTATTACCCTGTGCCGATACATTTGCAAGCAGCTTACAAAAATTTCGGATTTGCCGAAGGGTTGTTGCCTAATACAGAAAAATGCACAATACAGGTACTTTCTTTGCCAATGTTCCCTGAAATCACCAGAGAACAGCAAAAACAAGTTACCGATGCTATTAAATCAAGTCTTGTGGAACTTTCAGTCAAAGCTTAATGTGGAACATAAAAAAACTTGGAAAAATACCCTATCAGGAAGCTTATGACTTTCAGCTTTCTCTTGTAGAAAAAAAAGAAAGTTCGAAAGATAATTATTTTCTCCTATGCGAGCATGACGCTGTTTTTACAAGGGGAAAGGGTTCAAAAGAAACCAGCATTCTTGATAAAAATATTCCTGTTGTGATGACAAATCGCGGCGGTGATTTGACTTATCACGAGCAGGGTCAGCTTGTAGGCTATATTATTCTTAATTTAAGAGAAGAAAAACTTAGTGTTAAGGCTTTTCTGGATAAAATTGAAAAATTAATCATAAATACGCTTTCAAGAATTAATATTGAAGCCAGAAAACATCCTGATTTAGTAGGCGTCTGGGTTGGAGAAAAAAAAATAGCTTCTGTCGGTATCGGAATAAAAAAAGGGATAACCTTGCATGGCTTTGCTCTTAATATAAATAATAAAATGGAAGGTTTTTCCAGAATAAACCCGTGCGGATTAAGTTCTGAAACAATGACTTCTGTAAAAGAATTAATCAAAGAAGAAATTCCTCTATCATTAGTTCAAGACATAATAATAGAGGAATTTTATAAGATTTTTTAACAAGATCGGCTTTTATTGTCCTACAACTAATGGCTGTTCAAGAGTTACAACCATTTTTGTACCTATAGGAAGATTAACTTCCCGACCTTTTTTGATAATTATATAGCCAAGCCCGACAACACCGCCTGTAATAGAACCCACTGCAGCACCTATACCAGCTTCACCGGCAATTGCGCCGATTCCTGTTCCTACTGCTAAGCCACCTACTGTTGTTACAGCAGTAGAAGAAACGTTTTTAACCAATTGCTGTTTTAATGAACCGCCTCTTAAAACACCGGTATTATCTTTTGTTACGATTTTGCCTATCATAGGAATTTTATGCCCGTAAGGAGGCTTAACACTGGTGAATTTTATTTCCATAATAGCATTTCTACCGATTCTTCCTGCATCTTCGCTATAAGTAACCTGCCCGTAAACTTCACTTCCTGCGGGAATTACGATATCGCTGCCCACAGAAATCGGTTGGTTAAGTGTAGCTGTGAAGATTTCACCGACATGATTTTTTTTTGTATTTATTTCTGAATTTGTAATAATTTCAAACGCTGTTCCCACCGGAACTGTTGTTACCGTTCCTTTTAAAACAGGTGTTTGATAATTATTAACATAAGGTGAATAACCCGGACTCTGGGTCGTCCCGTCAGTTACCGGAGGAAGCACCATGATTTCCTGAGCAGCCAGCGCCGGTAAACTTAAATTTCCTAAAACCGATAAAGTTAAAAATAATGAAGCAAATTTATTGAATTTCACTGCTTTTACCGTCCTTCTTTCTTCTTTCCCTTAAAATCATATTATTTTAATTCTTCCTTATTTTTCGAATTTTGTAAATAAACAAAAAATATGATTTTTTATATGAAGTGCTAAAATTATGTTGTCAAAAGAAATTACAGTTTAAAAGGCTCGAAAAGTGTCTGACTTTACTTCAAATATAAACGATAAAATCATAAATTCACTTAAAACAATTCTTGGAAATCAAAACGTATTGACTGATTACGAGGATAGATATGTTTATGCTTATGACGCTACAGCTATAGGAGAAAATTTATACCTTCCCGATGTTGTTGCTTTGCCGGAAAATAAAGAACAGATTTGTCAAATTATAAAAATAGCAAACGAAAACGAAATTCCTGTCATTACCAGAGCGGCAGGAACAAATCTTGTAGGCGGATGTATCCCTTTAAAAGGCGGTATAATTTTACACTTATCAAAAATGAACAAAATTTTAGATATAGACAAAAATAATCTGATTTGTGCAGTTCAACCATGCGTTGCGCTGGGAAATCTTCAACAGGAAGTTGATGATATCGGTCTTTTTTACCCTCCTGATCCTGCGAGCCTAAAAATTTCCACAATCGGCGGAAGCATTGCCCAGTCCTCCGGAGGACCTCGCGGTTTTAAATACGGAACAACCAAAGATTATGTATTAGGGCTTGAAATCATCCTTGCTGATGGAACTCTTATGAAAACAGGCGGAACCACAGTTAAAAACGTCACAGGTTACAATTTAACCCAGCTTTTCGTTGGTTCGGAAGGAACTCTTGGCATAATAGTAGAAGCAACGCTTAAACTAATCCCAAAACCTGAAGAACAGCAGGTAATGCTGGCATATTTTGAATCAATGAATCTCGCAGCAAAAGCAATTACAGGCATAATTTCCGCTAAAATAACTCCTGCCACTCTTGATATTATGGACAAAAACACAATGGAAACAATAGAAAATTTCCATCATATAGGACTTCCATCTGATATGGAGGCTGTTTTAGTGATTGAAACAGACGGATTTAAAGAATCTGTGAAGGTTCAAACTCAACAAATAATTGATATCTGCAACCAATTTGGGGCTAAAAACATAAGAGTTTCCAAAAATCAGCAAGAAGCAGACGAAATATGGTTTGCCAGAAGATCCGCATTTGGAGCAGTCGCAAGACTAAGACCAAATGTCTTAACGGAAGATGCTGTTGTCCCCAGAGATAAAATCCCCGAATTCATAAGTAAAATAAGAAAAATTTCTGACAAATATAATTTAACGGTCTGTATTATGGGACATGCCGGAGACGGCAATATTCACCCCAATTTCTCGCTGGACTTGAGAGACAAAAAAGAGGCAGAAAACTTTGAAAAAGCTGCCGAAGAACTATTTGATGCCGCTATAGAGCTTGGCGGATCTTTATCCGGAGAACATGGAATCGGTATGTTAAAGTCAAGCTTTATGAAAAAAGCTCTTGATGAAAATTCTATCAAGTATATGAAAGAGATTAAAAAACTTTTTGACCCTAAAAACATTTTAAACCCGGGCAAGATTTTCCATGAGTGAAAAAAAAACAAATTTTAAAAGCTTAAATAACTATGCGGAAGATGTGTATAAATGCACAAAATGCGGCTTATGCCAGTCAGTTTGCCCCGTTTATAAAGCAACTGGCCTGGAAACTTCTGTTTCAAGAGGCAAATTTACTCTTTTAAACGGTATAATCAACGGTAAATTGAAATTCAATAAAAAAGTCGCTAAAAACCTTGAACTTTGTCTTGGCTGCAAAGCTTGTTATGATTTTTGCCCGAGCGGTATTTCGGCAGAAGAAATCATATCAGCAGCAAGGCATGAAAGTGCGAAAGTCAACGGAATAGGCTTTATTAAAGGATTTATACTCGCTAATTTCAAGTCAAACTTTAGGCTGGGTTTGCTTAAAATGATACTAGACGCTTATAGATTTATCTTTTCTTTTTTTGAGGGTTTTATCCCGAAGAATCTTGCAGGCATTTTTAAAAAACCAAAATTAATTATTAATTTTTTAAATTTATTTAACTCGCAGCTCAAAGAACACATAAAATACAACAAACTTAAACCGCTAAAACAACCATCAAGTATCAATATAATTTATTTTCCCGGCTGTATAAACAACTATGTAAACTCCAGTGTCAAAAATGCTGTCTTAATGGTGCTTGAAAAAAACGGTTTCAAGGTAAATATTCCAAAAAACTTTACCTGTTGCGGAATAGCAGCAAGAAGTGCCGGAGATTACAAAAGCTTTTCTGAGCTTGCAGAAAATAATTTAAACCAGATTCCTGATAATGTTGACTATATAATTACAGACTGTGCTTCATGCGGTTCTGTTTGGGAATTTTACCCTGATTTTGTCCGTCAGGAACTTGTCAATAAAGCCCGACTCCTTACTGAAAAAACAATAAATATTAATAAATTCCTTGCCGAAAGAGAACTTTACATTCCTGAAAACGCTGAAATTAATAAAAAAATAACTTATCATGACCCGTGCCACTTAAAAAGATTCCAGAAAGTATTTGAAGAGCCGAGAAAAATACTTAAAAAAATACAGGGGATAGATTTTCGAGAAATGAAAGACTCTGACGTATGCTGCGGAGCAGCAGGAACTTTTTGTATTTCACAACCTGAAATATCAAAGGCAATTTCATCGGAAAAAGCTCAAAATATAATTAATACTAAAGCAGATATAGTTTGCACAAGCTGTGCAGGTTGCAAAATAGGCCTTTCTCAGGGATTAACAGAAAAAAACTCAACAATACCAATCTATCACCCCGTTGAACTTCTCGCAGAATTATATCTTATAGACGAAAAATAAAATAATTTTTTAATTAACCAAACTAATTCTGCTGGCTATAGTTTAGTTACAGCCGGCTAAAATACCACTAAATCACTTTATTTTTAATTTATTTAGTAATTTAATTTATATACCGCTTCAACAATAAATTCAGGATTTTAACAACCGGCAGAAAAGCGGTATTCGTCAGTAGGAGCGTTATTTTCGGAAATGATGAGTTTTCGAAAATATAAACTCGTTTTAGTATAAATAGATTAAAGAGGAGATTGTTATGAAAAAGTTTATTATTTCACTTTCGGTAATTGGAACAATGTTTTGTGCAAATTTGGGAGCATCTGCTTCACAAACAATCGGTTTTGTTGATATGACTAAAATTCTTGGAAATTATACAAAAGCGCAGGAAATTACCAACGAAATTAAAGACCAGCAGAATGAAATTCAAAAAATGATAACAGAAGCAAGAACTCAGGTTGGCGAAGCTAAAACAGATACGGAACGAGCCGAACTTGAAAAAAAATTAAGCGAAGAAATTCAGCAAAAAAATAATGTTTTTAAAGCTGATTACGAAAAAAACGTGCAGGCACTTCAGAACAATATTATCACTACAGTAAAAAAAGTTGCTGACCATAAAAAAATCGATTTTATTTTCAAGAAAGACAATATCATTATGGGAGGAAAAGACATTACAGAGGAAGTTCTTTCCGAATTAAACAAGTAAAATTTTCTACAGAGTAAGACGCACCGGATTTTTACCCGGTGCGTTTATTATTTTAATTTTTAATTGTATAATTATTTTCGGGTAGGCACTCTAATCGCTACCGCTAAGCTACGACTGCAAATCGTAAAAATTTCTTAGCAAAGGTGGTGATGCTTATGATAGATGGGAATAAAATAATAAGAAAAGCCCTAGAAATTCTAGAGCTAATCTTAAAAATAATAACCATTTTAATAAATGAATAGAGTAAACGGGAGTTAGCGCTCCCTGCCTATCCACCTTTTTATTTTAACATATTTAAATTTTTTTTAAAGGGTTATTTATCATGAAAATGTCAAAACTGTTTTTTAACACATTAAGAGAAACTCCGGCTGATGCAGAAGTAATCAGCCACCAGCTACTTATACGGGCAGGCTATATAAGAAAAACAACCAGCGGAATTTATACATACATGCCTCTTATGTACAGAGTGCTTAAAAAAATTGAAAATATAATCCGTGAAGAAATGGATGCCAAAGATGCACAAGAATTGCTTCTTCCTATACTTCAACCTGAAGAACTATGGCAGGAATCAGGAAGATGGGAAGTCTATGGAAAAGAACTAATGCGCCTCAAAGACAGGCATGGAAAAATGTGTGCGCTTGGACCAACACACGAAGAAATTATTACAGCCCTCGCAAGAGATGAAATTAAATCTTACAGGCAGCTTCCTGTCAACTTATATCAGATTCAGGACAAATTCAGGGACGAAATAAGACCAAGATTCGGACTTTTAAGAGGCAAAGAATTTATAATGAAAGATGCTTACAGCTTTGACGCTGATGAAGAAGGTCTTGATGTTTCTTACCAAAAGATGACCGAAGCTTATATAAATATTTTCAACAGATGCGGACTCGAAACAAAAATGGTACGAAGCGATTCAGGAGCGATAGGCGGGAGCGTAAGCCATGAGTTTATGGTACTAACCAGAACTGACAGCGGAGAAAACGATGTTCTTTTTTGCGATTCCTGCGGTTATGCGGCAAATTCAAACAGAGCCGAGTCAAAAATGCTTCCTGCGGAAACTGACGGCAAATTTACAGAAGCCAGAGAAGTTGATACTCCTAATGTAAAAACCATCGAAACTTTATCACAGTTCTTGAATATTCCACCTTCTGTTATCTGTAAATCACTTGTATATGTGGCAGACCAAAGATATGTTCTTGCTCTTATCAGAGGCGATAAGACAATAGAAGAAATTAAACTCAAAAATGCTCTTAATGCAAATGAATTGAGAATTGCAACAGAAGCAGACGTAAAAGAACTGGGAGAAAAATTTAATCTTGAATTAGAAACAGGCTTTATCGGATCAAAAGGACTTAATGTTCAAATTATAGGCGATAACAGCATAGCGGACTTAAAGAACTTTGTGGTTGGAATTAACAAAGCTGATGTGCATTTAGTCGGGGCTAACTGGGGCAAAGATATTGATCTTCCTAAAACATTAACCGATATCAGGCTTGCCGAGGCAGGTGAAATCTGTCCTAACTGCAGCGGAAAACTTGATATTACCAAAGGAATCGAAGTTGGGAACATTTTTAAACTCGGGACAAAATATTCCAAAAAAATGAAAGCAACTTTTACGGATGAAACCGGCAAAGAAAACCCTTTTATTATGGGCTGTTACGGAATCGGTGTTTCAAGAACTGCTGCGGCTGCTATTGAAAGATATCATGATGAAAATGGAATCAAATGGCCTATGGCTATAGCACCGTATCATGTAATTATAGTTCCCGTAAATATAAATGATACGCTTCAGATGGAAACAGCAGAAGCTTTCTATAAAGAGCTTACAGAGAAAAATATTGAAGTTATCATTGATGACAGATCTGAAAGAGCAGGAGTAAAATTCAAAGATGCTGATTTAATAGGTATTCCTGTAAGAATAACTGTCGGAAAAACCATAACTGAGGGTAATGTTGAAATAAAAATCCGCTCAACAGGCGAAATGACAATCGTTCCAAAAGATGAAGCCGTCAACAAAGTCCTTGAACTGATTACAACCTCCATATAAACAAATCACTTCAAAAATAACTCAAACATATGGTGATTTTTTTAAAAATATAATTATAATTAGCTTTGTAACCAAAGTGGGGAATTTGCCATGTTGGACAAATATAATTCAAACCAGTTATTCTTAAATGCAAAATTCGGCTTGCAAAGAGTTTATGACACACTAGACAAGACTAATCTAAACGGAATTTCCCTTGGAGATTTTGTAAATCAAAACCAGATTGCAACATCAGATTTGCCTTTTTCTGACCTGTTAAAACTCAATTTTAACAATATAGATACAAATCAGAACCAGTTCATTTCAAAAGAAGAACTCACTAATTTGCTAAATTCTATTGATAAACAAGGCTTAACTTATGCCCAGCTAAAAACCTTATCGGGGCAGACAGGTAATTCGGTAAATACTTCTAAAAAACTACTTGATGAAGTAATCCAAAATTTTAATAAAATAGATACAAATCATGACGGGCATGTTTCTCAAGCAGAAATAAACACTTATAAATTTAATAAAGAAATTGAAGACAAGAAAAAAGAATTATGTGACTTTAAAGCTTCGAATATATCGGTATTTTATGATGGCAACAGCACAGATACTGCTGATTCAACAGACACTAATACAACAAACCAAAATAAAACTTCTTTTACTAATTATTAAGCAGGTGTAGAATCTGTAGCCGTATCAGTTTCGCTTTGTATAGAATCTTCTTTGCTGTAATAAAAACCTGTAAGCTCAGAAATTGACTTTCCCCACTTATCAAGTAGTTCTTCAGGATTGCTGGAAACTTCTATTAACGGACCTATTCTTACAACAAGTTTCCCAAAAAACGGACAAAAAGGTCTTCTAAAGTCTATTCCGACAGGAAGCACTTTTGTTTTTGTTGTTTTTGCAAGATAGCCAAAACCTGAATTTATTTTGCCTACTTTTTTAGCTTTTACTCTTGTTCCTTCAGGGAAAATTCCTAAAAGCCATTTTGTTTTGGATAAAACATCTTTTGCGGATTTAATTGTTGAAATTTCAAGCTTTTCTCTATTGACGGAAAAAGCACCCAAAGCTTGAATAATCGGGGAAAGAACAGGCACATGAAACAGTTCTTCTTTTGCCATAAAAGCTACAGACCTTTTTGTTGCCAGACAAACTATAAACGGATCAAAATAAGAAGAGTGATTTGATGCAACTATATATGCTCCGTCTTTTGGAACATTTTCCCTGCCGTTAATTTCTACCCTAAAAAAAATTTTAAAAAACGGATAACTTATAAAATAAATTACGAAATATTGAAATATTTTTTTAAATTTGTTGTAACTTTCCGGTTTGACTTTTGCAAACTTATTTGCCATTGCTATCTTACAATCCTTATTAAACTTATTACCTAAACCAAACAATTATTTTTTTGGAGCTGTATAATAACAATTTAGCAAAAAAATGGATTTTTGGGAAAAAAGAATGATAATCTTTCAAAATTTAAAGTTTAAAATTTAAATCAAAACGGTTTTTTAATCAAGATCCAGCTCTTCATCGGTTACGACATCGCCTTGAAGTGCTTTTACCTGAATGTTATGCATGACAGTAGCCACAAGAAGATCAAATGACTTTAAATTCTGAATTTCTGGCGAAAACTCTCTAATAAGCGCCTGTTTCACCATTTTTTCCAAACTTTCAATCGGATTGGACATTTCATTGTTTTTTCTACCGGAATCAGGACAAATAAAATTAATGTACTCTGATGTTAATTTGAGATCCTGCATCTGGGTAAACAAAAACCATCGTAACTTTGGACCGATACCTTTTAGTTCATTGGTGAACTTTAAATTTTTCATACTTTTCATTTTTTAGACCCGTTTATTTCTTAATTTCCCTCACGCTTTAAATTTGTTTTCTTTTATCTAATTACTTAAAACTCGTGATAACAAAAAATTCATAGTTGACGCACATACAATTTACAAAATTTAACATATTTTTTACATGTGGGGATCATCGTCGTCAGGAGCTGCTATTTCAAGATTTTTATAAGTTATTAAAGTCACTTCATCATCGTCATTTATCTGTTGATTATAATTTTTTGACAAAAAATCTATCAAATCTTTTTTATTCGACATGCTTTTTTTATATTTTGCCAAATTTTCATCAGAGATATCTTTTATTTTTACAAGTTCAAGATCGCCCACTATAATGCCTTGTCTGACAATTTTATGATCAACCCTGATATCAACAACCTCGTCAGGAGTATAATAACAATTATCAAAATAAAGACTTCCGGGTCTAATTGCTATTCTTACAGATTCCATGTCCTCTGAAATCACTTCGTCATAAAATTCTTTAGGCCAATTAATTGCCTTTGCCATGTTGGTATCTCCCGATATTATGCCTATTTTCCCGAAAAAGTAATAGTTATTATACAACTATATTTTATAATACTATTAATTTTTATTCAAAGCTTCTTTTAAAGCAGTTTCAAGAGTCTGAATTTTAGCTTCAAGTGCTTTTACTTTATCAGAACTTTCTTCTGACACTATAGAAGTTTTTTCGACATTTCTTGATAATTTTTTAATTTTTTCTTTAAGTTCAATATTTTTTGAATAAGTGAGCAAAAAGCCTGCTAAAACGCCATATAAACCGATAATTAAATATATCCAGCCCGAATCAACCGGAATACCGTTAATCAAAGGTTTATAATTAAGTGTTAAAGAAGGACCGTGATTTACAAAAGAAAAATAAAATAAATCTGCAATAATTAATATTCCAAAAATAAAATAAACTTTTTTCATAACATTCTCCTTTTATTTAAATTTGTATTCAAAAAATAAAAACTCCAGCAACATCTTATAACAAAGTTTATTGCCGGAGAATAACAAAATTTTTATTTTTATTTTTTTAATTAGTTATCTGATTTCTTAGATTTATTATTTGCTGTTCATACTGTTCAAGCCTTGTTTTATCACCGTACAAAATGGCTTCTCTTGAAGCCCTGCTTTGCGATGCTTCTATTTGATGTATTTGCTGAATTATTAAAGAATTATGATTTTCTGTTTGATTTTCGGCATACTCAACAATTTGTCCGTTTTCAAATTTGTATAATTTTTGATCATCGGGAATTTCAGCAAGTTCATATTCCGATAAATTTTCAAATTCGGTATCTATTTGACCAAAAAATAATTCATTTGTATTTTTATTTAAAATTCTGCAATTTTTCAACATATTAAAATGCCCTTTCTGAAATTGTGTATATTTTCCAAGAACCTGCTGTTTGCGCTGTTACACCTCTTGAAGGTTCAATATCTGTCAGAAAAAATGAAGATATACTAACAGATAAAGTATTTTTAGTGATTTTTGTTATTGGCGCTCTTCCATGTATAAAATGGACTACTGTCCCATATTGATCCATTATTGCGGGATCTGATCCTGTAAAGACTTCTCCAATATCATTAACGGCATAAGAACCATCTACGGTAGCGCATCTTGCCATAGCTTTTGTTTTTATTTTTGTTGTTCCGATATTATGATTTATAACTGTTGTTGTTGAGGTTGCCCCTGTGTATTCTAGAGAAATACATTGCCCGTTAAAGGCATAACTTATAGGCGTTCCAAGAGTACCAGATGTTTTTGTCGCTTCTCCGAGCTTTACAAATTGTGTTTCTGTCCACACTCCCGATATTTTTTTAAAAGGTTTATAAGGTTTAACGGATATTTGTAACCAATAATCTCCGTCGGAGCCGCCTGAAGGTACTTGATAACTTTCCGTAACGCCGGTGGCTTTTTGAACTATATCGTTATTTTTTTCTTTAATAAATACGGTTGTTGAACTATCAGCAATAGAAGCAACGTTTTGGTCTGCCGGTATTATTTCCTGTGAGGAATCCGGATAAATTAAAACAATATTTGTACTTGTAGCCTGTATTGTTACCGTTGAATTATCTACTTTAGAAATAAATGAAGCATAACCGTTGGCATCAATAGAACCGCTTGAGACTGAATAAGGAACATATCCGCTTTTGGTAAGGTTAAAAGCTCCTTTTATACTGCCTATATTACTATTATGACTGATAAAATTGCTTACTTTGCTGCTTAGATTAATATTTTTTGTTGCCGAATCACTTGCAAAAGTATTTCCGAGAAAAACAAAAGAGCCGCTCGTTGTAACTTCTGACAGGTCTATAGCATAAACTTGCGTTGTAAGAGTATGAATATGACAGCCAATCATCGATAACAGGCTTAAATTTGCAGAAGAACCCGTAAATGTTGAAAATATTTTCTGTGTTCCATTTTCAAATTTTGAACCTGAACAAGTAATTTCAGCATTATCATACTTTATATCATATTCGTTTGCAGAAAAAATTCCGCCGGAAATGTTTATTTTTGAGTTTGCATAAGCTGCAAGAGCTGTTGAGCATCCATCAAACCTGCAATCTGTTAAATGCTGTGTCGGAACTCTAAATGACATGCCGGTTATACAAGAAGAAACCTGACATTTTTCGAAATAAACATCATTTGCAAAATATTGCGGGCTATCTGCATCAAACCCCTGAATTCCGACTCCGCCACAAGATGAAACTCTTACATTCCTCAAAATCTGATTATAAGTACTGCTGTTTTTTGCAAGGTTAATTCCATTTACTCCGGAAGTGCTAAGCCCGTCCAATTTTATATTTTCAATTCTCACATTATTATAAGAAGCATTTATCATAAGTCCATTAGCTGCACCATGCCAGCGAAGAACTGATGTATAAGAATTTGCGCCAAATATCCCCTGCCCTAAAGCCTTAAAAACGAGGGTGTTTGTAATTTTTACACTTTTATTGGCAGGAATAAACGGATTTTTGCCTGAATCGAGAATACTTTGAATAATAGCCGTATCGTCAGTAAGATCGTCACATTTTGCACCTGCTTTTTCAACATTTATAAGATCCTCGCCGCCATTAGTTTCAAGAGTTGTAAAATTAGTTTCAAGAGTGCCTAATCTTGTTTCCTGACTATTGTGCCCCTGCCTTAGAGTTTCAAAATTATCGTTTATCTCACTTGCAAGGGCTTTTGTTCCCGGAACAAACTGCGTTAAATTGTTAATACTTGTCATAAGACTCCTTTCCCGCTAAATATCTTTTTTTTATTTTCTCCACAGAATAACATACGGGAAAAACCCCGTTATTCTTTCAACAAAGAGTTAATTTTGTTTTATTAGTTAACAATTTTTGTATGGATAAAACATTTATAAACACTCTGATTCAAAATAAATTTATACAACGATAATCCAGACTTTTGCTGACATAATCCAGATTTATGTAAAGATAGTCCAGATTTTATACCAATTTCAAAAAAATGGCTTGACGGTTTAGTTCCACTCTCGAATGTAAAATATACTGTTTGCTTTTAAAATTTAAACGATTCACATATAAACTGAATTTTATTGGTTACATATACAAATTAGACTCGGGAAAATGAAAAAATTTAATGTTTTTATTCTTTTTTTATCCTTATCAGTCTTTATTAACACGTGCTTTTGCGAATTTTGTGCCGCACAAACTCTTTCCGGAAATATAAACAAAGAAGAATTTCTGGAAAAATCACATATTGTTGTTGATGGCACAACAGGAAACCCCATTTCCGGGGCTGAAGTCTCAATTCCAGCGGAAGGTCTTTTTACAAAAACTAACAATTCTGGACAATTTAAACTTGATACTTCTTTTAAAGGCCCTGCTATCCTTTCTGTTAAGGCTAACGGCTATAAGCCATTTTCTTTGACAATAGACGAAAGCAAAAACGGCAATCCTTTAACTATAGCCATAACAAAACTTTTTGGTAACGAGATAGTTATAGACAGCGAAATTCACCATCTCGGGGATGATAATTATTCTAAAAAATCTGCAAATGCGGAGGATTTTAAACTACAATCAGAAGGGGCCGATTTTTTTAAAGAATTTTTTGTTAACAAAATTGACAACAAAAGCAATCCTGTCTTAAAAATTGGCACAATAATAGGTTTAGATACAAAAATGGCGCACACTGTAGATGGCAAAGCAAGAATAAAAGCTTATAGCTCTTCCATGCAGCTTTATATTAATTCAAAAAAAGTTACTGATATCAAAATTAACGGTGATGATCAGGAGATTCCTTTACCTGTAAACCTTCTTAAACAAAATTCCAATAATACAATTTTGATAAAAACAGGTATAAATCAACAGGCAACAAGCTATGTTGATTATGACGACATGGAGTTTATGAATTTACTGCTTGCATTTTAATGGTAAAATATAAGAAAGAAAAAGAGTACAGGTTTCTTATTAATATATGCTTAAAGTTGTTCTAATAGGCTACGGTGAGCTTGCACAATCGCTTTTAATAGGATTGATAGAGTCAAGACATAAAATTGTCGGAGTTCTCAGGTGGGAATGTGAACGTCCTAACAAACCTGTTGCTTTTTTAAGAGATCTCTTCGTCCCTGATGCTTTAACTTCAATAATAAGAGCGAAAAATATCCATGAAATAAAAGCACATAAGGCAAACAGCACAAAATTTATTAAAAAAATTAAAAAACTTGCTCCTGATGTGATTTTAGTAGGCTCATGGGGCGAAATAATCAAAAAAGAAGTCATAAATCTTCCGAAAATCGCATGTATTAACTGTCATCCTTCACTGCTTCCTACTCACAGAGGCAGCAACCCTTATACTTCTGCTGTAAAAAACGGTGAAACTAAGGCAGGGATAACTTTTCATCTTTTAAACGAAGGCATTGACACCGGCGAAATTTTATTTCAGAAAGATGTAAATATTTCCGATGAAGACACAGGCGGAAGTTTAAGAAACAAATGTGCTTTTACAGCCAAAAACAGTATTTCAGAGTTCTTGGACAAGCTGGAAAATGCCGAGTTGATTCCTAAAAAACAGGATGAATCAAAGGCAAGCTATTTTCCAAGACTAAGCCCCAACGATGCAAAAATCAACTGGAAAAAACCCGCAATGGAAATCCACAACGACATAAGAGCGCTTCTCCCCTGGATGAAAAGCTATACGCTTCATAAAGATACTTTTTTATTTATACTGTCGACAAAAATTATTAACTTAAATACTAATACCACCACTCCCGGCAAAATTCTTGATAAAACCGATAAAGGCTTATTAATCTCAACGTCCGACACAAATAAAGCTATTTTGGCAGAAGCCGTTGAAACTTACGGATTTTTGAGCAAATTATGGTCAAATCATTATATAAATAAAAAAATTCAAATTGGTGATTATTTACAAGAGGTATGAATTTAACTTATGATGTGTAAATAAAGATAAAAAGAGATAAAAATGAAACTGAAAGAAATTTATAATTCAAACGAACCTGTAATATCTTTTGAGATTTTTCCGCCAAAAGCTCAAAATGATTACGAATTAAACCAAAAAATAAACGATCTTTTTGATGAATTGGGTATTTTATCGGCATTTAACCCTGCTTTCATTTCTGTAACCTACGGTGCAGGGGGAAGCACAAGAGAAACAACTCTTGATATTGTCACAAAGATTAAAAATAATCTAAAAATTCAGCCTATTCCTCATTTTACGTGCGTAGGTTCTTCAAAAAGCACTATTCTTGAGTATTTGAAAAAAATTGAATCTGCTGAAATTGAAAATATACTTGCTTTAAGAGGAGATCCTCCTAAAGGAGAAACAAAATTTGTTAAACCTGAAGATGGCTTTGGTTATGCAAACGAACTTGTGGAATTTATAAAATCAAATACCAGTCTAAATATTGCTGTTGCTGCCTACCCTGAATGTCATCAGGAATGCGGTTCTATTGATCAAGACATAATAAATCTTAAAAGAAAAATTGATAACGGATCAGATGCTGCAATAACACAGGTATTTTATGATAATAACTGTTATTTTGAATTTCTGGAAAAAGCTCAAAAACAAGGAATAAACATCCCGATAATACCGGGGATTCTTCCTATAACTTCGTATGCTCAAATTGAAAGAATTACAACACTTAGCGGGTGCAAACTTCCTGCCAAGCTTGCAAAGAAACTTGCTGAAAATAAAGACAATAATGAAATAATAAAACAAACAGGCATTGAATTTGCTGTTAATCAGTGTAATGAACTTTTGAAAAGCGGTGTTCACGGAATTCATTTTTATCCTTTAAACAAGGCTTTTGCAGTAAAATCAGTCCTTGAAAATCTCAAAATAGAACAAAAAATTAGGTAATCAGGCTATTCAAAGATGAAATCAAAAACATTAATTTTAATAGACGGACATGCACTTGCTTACAGGTGTTTCTTTGCTCTTGAGAGAACAAGAATGCAAACAACTGATAATACACCGACATGGGCTGTCTATGGTTTTCTTAAATCCATTTTTGACCTGCTTAGAAATGTTCAACCTGACGCAATAGCAGTTTCTTTTGATAAAGGCAGAGAGACTTTTCGATTAAAAGAATATCCCGAGTACAAAGCCAACAGACAAAGCATGCCTGATTCTTTAAGAACGCAACTCGGCTTAATTATAGAAGGCGTTAAAGCACTTGATATACCTATTTATCAAATAGCAGGATATGAAGCAGACGATGTTATCGGAACTATAACAAAAAAAGCAAGTGAATTAGGGCACAAAACGCTTATACTTACCGGAGATCAAGACTCCTTCCAGCTTATAAGTTCTGAAGCTTCTGTTTCTGTTTTGATTCCTTCAAAAGGGGAACTTATAGAATTTGACAGAAATAAAGTTCACGAAAAACTCGGTGTATGGCCGGAACAAATTGCTGACTACAAAGGTTTAAGCGGAGATTCATCAGACAATATCCCAGGGGTTAAGGGGATAGGCGAAAAAACAACAGTAAAACTGCTCGAGCAATTCGGTTCTCTTGAAAATGTCTATCAGCACCTTAATGAAATTCAATCGAAAAGCGTTAAACAAAAGCTTGAAAATGACAAGGAAATGGCGTTCAAAAGCAGATATCTGGCTACAATTTGCAGAGAAGTTCCTATTGACTTTGATTTTGAACATACACATGTAACTTTGCCTGATGTTGAAAATCTCAGTGCTTTCTTAAAAAAAATGCAGTTTCACAGCCTTATCAAGCAGCTTCCTGAAATTTTATCCCATTTTAACAGCGAAGCAGGATATAAAAGCCTAAATAGCGACAAAAATCAAAAGCTTGCTGAAACAAAAATTGAACAACCTGAAGAAAATCCTAAAAAAGAACCTGTTCAAATTATTAATCCGCCTCAACAAGGCCAAATGCAGCTTAATCTGGGGTTAACACAGTTTTTAAAAGAAGAATCGCAAAAAACGTTTAAAGTTGACACTGCAATAATCAATACGGAAGAAAAATTCGAAAAATTTGTTCAAACCATTGAAAAAGCAGCTATATTTTCTTTTGACACAGAAACAACTTCGCTTGATGTATTTAATGCAAAGCTTGTGGGAATGTCTTTTGGCTGGAACTCCAAGATTACAGCCAAAAACAACAAAGTATCAGTTGATAAATCAATTAATGAAGAAACAAAAACCGTTTATATTCCTGTGGGACATCAAGAAGGAAATCAGCTTAAGACAGATTATGTCATCGAAAAATTAAAACCAATTCTTGAAAATTCGCAAATATTCAAGATTATCCAGAATGCAAAGTACGAAATAAACGTCCTGAAAAACTATGACATATATTTAGACGGGATTATTATGGATACAATGATTGCAAGCTATGTTAAAAACCCTACTTTTAAGCATGGATTAAAGCAGCAGGCATTTGGACACCTTGGATACGAGATGACCGAAATTGAAGAACTTATTGGAAAAGGCAAAACAGCTATTACAATGGATCAGGTTTCAATTGAAAAAGTTTCAGATTATGCCTGCGGTGATGCAAAGTCGACTCTTGAACTTGGGGAATATTACGCAGAACACTTTGAACCGGATCAGGAAAAACTTTTTTATGAAATAGAAGAGCCGCTTGTTCCAGTACTTGCTGAAATTGAGAGAAACGGTGTCAGCATTGACACAAAATACTTAAAAAGTCTCTCAAACGAGCTTCAAACTAAGATTTACAACCTTGAAGAAAAAATCTATGAGTTTGCAGGGGAAAAATTTAATGTTAATTCTCCGAAACAAGTAGGAGAAATCCTTTTTGAAAAATTAAAACTTCCCATAAAAGGTGTGGCAAAAACCCAGACCGGCTACAGCACAAACGCCAAAATTCTTGAATCTCTGGCGCATGTTCACCCCATAGTTGATTTATTGCTGGAACAAAGACACTATGCGAAACTAAAATCAACTTACGTGGATGCTCTTCCTCTGCTTATAAACACAAAAACAGGAAGAATACACACGAGTTTTAACCAGACAATAACTACAACAGGAAGATTATCAAGCAGTAATCCTAACTTACAGAACATTCCCATCCGCTCTGAAATAGGAAACAGGATAAGAGCAGCTTTTGTTCCTCAGGACAAAGAAAATTACGTTATATTTGCAGCTGATTATTCACAAATAGAGCTGAGATTACTTGCGCATGCGACAGAAGATAAAATTCTGGTAGAGGCTTTCAAGAATAATGAAGACATACATGCCGAAACCGCAAGCAAAGTTTTTGGTGTAGCACTTGAAGACGTAACAAAAGAGATGAGAAGAAGAGCTAAAGCAGTAAATTTCGGTATAATTTATGGCCAAACAAGCTACGGACTTTCCGAATCTCTTGGAATTACGCCTGGTGAAGCCAAAGATATAATTACAAAATATTTTGAAACTTATCCCAAAATTAAGCAATATATGGATGATACAATACATAAAGCACATTCTTTGGGTTATGTAGAAACTCTTTACGGAAGAAAACGTTATCTCAGAGATGATTTACACAGTAGAATTAAGACTATACGGGAATTTGCAGAACGAGCAGCAATTAATGCGCCTTTACAGGGAACTGCTGCTGATTTAATCAAGATAGCTATGATAAAACTTTATGAAAAACTTAAAAATTCTAACTATAAGTCAAAAATAATCCTTCAGGTTCATGATGAACTTGTGCTGGAAGTCCATAAAGATGAGATTAATGAGATAACAGCCCTCGTTAAAGAATGTATGGAACTTGATCAGCCTTTAATAGTACCGCTTGTTATTGATATAACTTACGGATCTACATGGATGGAAGCTAAAGATTAATGAATAAAATAAAGGGCATAATTTTTGATATTGACGGGACTCTGGCAGATACGTTGCCACTCTGTATAAAGTCATTTCAACTTGCATTTGAAGAAGTTACAGGAATAAATCATCCTAAAAGTACAATTACTAAGTATTTTGGTCAGACAGAAGAAGGTATAGCAAAAAGTATCGCTCCTGACAGATGGCAAGAATGTTTTGATGCATATATAAGAATTTATAGTGAAAATCATCACCTTTATCCTGATATTTTCGATGGAACAAGAGAAATACTGGATTTTCTCAAAGAAAATAACTATAAAATAGCACTGGTTACAGGAAAAGGAAAACCTTCGGCTGATATTACTCTTGATTATTTCAAAATTAAAAATTATTTTGAATACGTGGAAACAGGCTCTGCCGAAGGCGTAATTAAAGACAAATGCATCACAAAAATCCTCAACCACTGGCAAATTCTCCCGAATCAGGCAGCTTATATAGGCGATCAGCCTTCTGATATTACCTGTTCCCAAAAAGCCGGCGTTCTACCGATAGCTGTAACCTGGGCTTCAACTACAGATACAGAACTTCTGGAAAAAGAAAATCCTTATAAAATATTTTCAAAAATAAGTGATTTTAAACATTGGCTTGAACAAATTACCGAGAATAAATAAAAAATAAATATTAAAATAAAAAACTCCAAATTATTTATAAAATCTGGAGTAAGGGGAGTTTGAGTGTTAAGGAGTTGTCTTATATAAAAGACAAATTTAATTTTAAAAAGTTCCCCGCAATTAAACATAAAAAAGCGATTCTTTATTAAGAATCGCTTTTTAAATAATTTTATAAAATTTATTATGCCATATAATCCAATTTTTTCTTTTCTTTTGCTTCTTGAGCATCTTCTTGCGCTAAGCCAATTTTATACATAAGACTGTTTTGGAGATTATTCATCATCAAATTCTTTTCTGTTTGCTGAGCCGCAGCAAGTGACTGCATCGGAATCCCTTGAGATCCAAAAGCCATTGCCTGTTGAGAAACAGCAGCAACATTCTGATTCATAGCATTAAAACCGGAAAACAAGTTGTTTCCTGCATTTATTCTATTCATAGCTGAATACATACTGATAAATGAATTTATTGCTGACATCATTTTAACTTTCTTTAATTTTTACATATTTTATTCTACCTTAAATAAAAAAAATTTAAAGTACCTGATTATATAAAAATAAGTATAGGAAAAAACTATTTATTAAATCCGACCATGCCAGTAGCCGTCTTTTCTGTCAACAACAGCATCATAACAAGACCAAAAACGATAAGGAGGAAGAAGACCAAGCGCTGCATGTGTTAAAATTTTTTCACCTTTATTTTCATTTATAGCCTGACCTATTCCCGGCCATACAAGAAGAGATAAAGCTCCTGCAATAACGGTTTTTGGCGTAATTTTATCGGCTAAAGCCTCATTTTTTGCTTTTGCAAAAGACGGAACAATGTTTGAAGCAAGAATTAAAGCCGTAAACAAAAAAACTAAAGATGATTTCATATTTCTTTTCATTTTTACTCCTTCTGTATTTTTTTTATAAAAATCCGTGTTTTGCAAAATCATGACATGTATTAAATTTTTCAGGTAGAAACCTTTAAGATTTTAAAAACTCTACATATCTACCTACTTGAATTTCTGCTTGGATTGCTTACAATAGCCTTGATAACGTTATTTTGCATAAAAGAAAAATAAAAACGCATATCAACCAGGAGTGATAATCAAGATAAAAGGGCAGTTTGTTATGAAAAAATCAATCAAAGATCTTGCCGATTTAAAAGGCAAAAGAGTACTTGTAAGAGAGGATCTTAACGTTCCTATCGACGAAAACAAAAACATTACCGATGATACACGTATTCGTGCGGCATTACCCACAATTAATTATTTAAAAGAAAAAGGCGCTAAAGTTATTGTTGTTGCTCACTTTGGCAGACCAAAAGGCGAATTCAAAGAAGATATGAGACTGACTCCTATCGCAAAAAGGCTCTCAGAACTTCTTGGCGCACCTGTGATGAAACTTGATGACTGTATAGGCGATGAAGTTAAAGCAAAACTTGCTGAATTAAAAGACGGTGAAGTCGCACTTCTTGAAAATATAAGATTTTATAAAGAAGAAGAAAAAAATGATCCTGAGTTTGCAAAAAAGCTTGCTGAGCTTGCTGATATTTATGTAAACGATGCTTTTGGCGCAGCTCATAGAGCGCATGCTTCGACCGCAGGAGTCGCAGAATTTGTGAAACCTGCTGTTTCAGGTTTATTAATGGAAAAAGAACTTTCTGCCCTCGGAGGACTGCTTCAAAACCCTCAAAGACCTTTTGTGGCAATAGTAGGCGGAAGCAAAGTTTCCACAAAAATCGGTGTTCTGGACAACCTTATCGACAAAGTTGATACACTTATAGTTGGCGGCGGAATGACCTACACCTTTATGAAAGCTCAAGGCTTTAGCGTAGGAAATTCTATCTGCGAAGAAGATAAACTTGATATAGCAAGAAATTTAATGAAAAAAGCAGAAGAAAAAGGAGTTAAACTTCTTATTTCAGAAGATGTATTAGTTTCTGACGCTTTTTCTGAAACTGCAAACACACAAGTTGTTTCCGCAAAAGAAATTCCTGACGGATGGGAAGGCGTTGATGCCGGAGCTAAAGCCGTAGCTAATGCAAAAGAAGTAATTCTTAAGGCTAAAACAATTCTTTGGAACGGACCTGTAGGAGTTTTTGAAATAGACAAATTCTCAGCAGGAACAAAAGCAATTGCAGAAGCTGTTGCGGAAGCAACAAAACTTGGCGCAAAAAGCGTGCTTGGCGGTGGAGATACAGTTGCTGCAATAGAAAAATTCCATATTGCCCCTGAAAATTATTCACATATAAGCACAGGCGGTGGAGCAAGCCTTGAATTTATAGAAGGTAAAGTTCTTCCCGGTGTTGCAGCTTTAGACGACAAATAAATACTCACTGCACTTGCCGGAAAGTGCAACGCAATGACATTGCAATCTAATTATTTAAAATTGTCATTCTGAGGGATTTAGCCCGAAGAATCTGTCCAACAAACAATTAATAGCCTTGATTCCTAAATTGACAGATCCTTCGCTTCGCTCAGGATGACAGTTTTATCTAACTCCTTTTAAACCAAAAAATTTTAATCCATGAAAATACTTCTTGCAACAAATTACCTTAAAGGCTCATTATCCGCTGTAGAAGCTGCAAATATTATAGAAAAAGCTGCTTTAAGCGTAGATAAAGAAATAATAATTAAAAAAATCCCAATCGCTGACGGAGGGGACGGCACACTTGATGCAATAAAGCTCTATACAGATTTTGAAGAAAAAATTTCTTTTGTTAGCGATCCTTTAGGCAGAAATATTTCTGCAAAATGGCTTATAATAAATCACAATGAAGAAAAAACTGCAGTTATAGAAGCAGCTCAAGCCTGTGGATTAAGTCTGTTAAAGCAACAAGAATATAATCCACTCAAAACGACAACTTTCGGTGTAGGAGAACTCATAAATCAAGCTGCCGAAAGCGATTGCAAAAAAATCATAATAACAATCGGAGGAAGCTCCACCAACGACGGCGGTGCAGGGATTCTTCAGGCACTTGGAATAAAACTTCTCGATAAAAAAAATAACCCCATATCTCAAGGCGCAGAGGGGTTAATAAATCTTAAATCTATAGATATATCAGGGTTGAATCCTAAATTAAAAGATATAAAAATTTTAGTCGCCTGTGATGTAAAAAATCCTCTTTGTGGAAAAAACGGTGCTAGCTTTATTTATGCTCCGCAAAAAGGGGCAAACAATCAACATGTGAAACTTTTAGATGATATTTTGTCTGTTTTTGCTGATATTACATCAAAAACTATAGGTCATGATTATAGAAATTTCCCTGGAGCTGGCGCGGCAGGCGGTATTAGTTTTGCAATGAAATCCTTTTTAAACGCTGAATTAACAGACGGCTTCAAATTTATAGCAACTCTTTCAGATCTTGAAGAAAAAATTAAAGCCAGCGATGTGGTAATAACAACAGAGGGAAGGCTTGACTCCCAGACATTACAAGGGAAAGCACCATTTCAGGTTGCCATGTTAGCTAAAAAAAATAATATTCCGGCTATTATAATTACTGGCTCAGCGCAAAACGATTTAAATTTGGAAAATTCAGGTATTACGGCGGTTTTTCAGATGACAGGAAAATCAATTTCTCAAGAGGAGTCTATAAAAAATGCATCTTATTTCCTCGAAAAAACTGCAATACAAGTAATAAAGCATATAAAATCAAAAGATATTAAATAAATAATATGATATTATATTTAAAATATTGGGGACTACAAAAAAGGAATTATCTTGATGGATAAAAATTCTAATCATGAAAAGGTTTGCAGGCCATGGGGAAGCTATACAGTTCTTCACGAAGCAGCAGGATACAAAATTAAAATAATAGAAGTTGATCCCGGTTCAAAATTAAGCCTTCAACTGCATCATCAACGCAGCGAACATTGGGTAGTACTTTCAGGAGAAGCCAAAATCACAAAAGGGGAAGAAATAATTTCTCTAAAACCGGGCGAAAGCATTGATATACCGAAAGAAGCGAAACACAGACTGGAAAATCCCAGCTCTACACCCTTAAGCATAATTGAAATTCAAAACGGAGATTATCTTGAAGAAGATGATATTGTCAGATTTGACGATATTTACGGCAGAACAAATTCTTAAATTAGGAAATCAAAAATGACATTCAGGTTTTTAACAGCGGGAGAATCCCATGGGAAGTGTCTTACCGCAATTATTGAAGGAGTTCCCTCAGGAATAAAGATTAATCCTGAAGATATAAATAAACAGCTTGCGAGACGCCAACAGGGTTATGGTCGCGGCGGTCGCATGAAAATAGAAAAAGACAGAGTAATTATAAATTCCGGCATCCGGCATGGTTATACAACCGGTGCACCTATTACTCTTGTTATAGAAAACAAAGACTGGGAAAACTGGAATATTGCGATGTCCGCAGAACCTGTTGACAAAGAAAATCCTGAAATAAAAGAAATTATCTCCCAAAAAGCAATCACACATGTAAGACCGGGGCATGCAGATTTATCAGGAGCTCTAAAATACAACCATAAAGACGTAAGAAATATCCTTGAACGCTCAAGTGCAAGGGAAACAGCCATTAGAACAGCTGTAGGAGCTTTAGCCAAAATAATTTTAAGCGAGTTTGAAATAGAACTTTTTAGCCATATAACTCAAATAGGCACGGCTAAAGTTAACGAAAAAGATTTGCCACAAGAATTTTCTGCATTGAAAGAAAAAGCTGAAAACTCTGATGTAAGATGTGCTGATGAAGAAACCTCCGAAGCAATGCGTAAAACAATTGATAAAGCAGCAGCAGAAGGAGATTCTCTCGGCGGAATATTTGAAATAATTGCATTAAATGTTCCGATAGGTCTTGGAAGCTTTGTTCATTGGGATAGAAGGCTTGACGGACAAATCGCTCAGGCAGTTATGAGTATTCCGGCTATAAAATCTGTCAGTATCGGTATTGGCGAAGATTCGGGTAAAATATTCGGTTCTGAAATGCACGATGAAATTTTTCCAAAAAAAGATTCGAGCAACTATCAAAGAGAAACAAACAACGCAGGCGGAATAGAAGGCGGAATGTCAAACGGAATGCCCATTATCGTAAAGGCCTCAATGAAACCTATACCGACTCTAAAAAAACCTTTAAGGTCAATAGACCTTGAAAACGGACAAGAACACTCTGCTCATTATGAAAGATCAGATGTTTGCGCTGTTCCTGCTGCAAGCGTTGTCGGCGAAGCAATGTTAGCAATTACTTTAATTAATGCATTTTTCGAAAAATTCGGCGGAGACAGCCTTACTGAAATAAAATCGAATTTTGAAAATTACAAAAAATTATGCCAATCAAGATAAAATTATGCCAAAAAATATTGTTTTAATAGGACTTATGGGTTCAGGGAAAACCACTATCGGAAGAAAACTTGCCGAGAAATTAAACATGAAATTCGCAGATACGGACGAATTAATTATCCAAAAAGCCCAAAAATCCATAAAACTTATTTTTGCCGAAAACGGAGAAGCTTTTTTCAGAAAGCTTGAGTCAGAAGCTATAGAAGAAGTTTCTTCACAAGAAAATATTGTTGTTTCAACCGGCGGTGGAGCTGTCTTAATAGAGGAAAACATACATAATCTAAAGAAAAACGGAATCTTGTTTCATCTTTATGCGCCGGCAGATGAGCTTTTTAAGAGAATAAAAGATGACAACGAACGTCCTCTTATAAATACAGAAAACCCTGTCGAAACACTTAAAATAATACAAGAAAGAAGAAAAATCTTTTACAATCAAGCCGATTTCAAAATAAATACCTGCGAAAAAACGCCTGAAGAAACAGCAAACGAAATAATCAACCTTTTTGTTTCATAATCCATGTCTGTAGTTTTCTTTTTTCAGAAGGATTCGGAAGCATTTTTCCTGTTAAAATGCCTGCCAATGCATCATGTTTTATGCCTGTTTCTTCGGCAACTCTCATCTGGCTTAGATTTTTTTCTTTTATTATTGCGATAATTTCTGAAAAATCGATTTTATTTGCATTGTTATTTTTAATTTTTTTTATTTTAGCGTATTCTTCAAGTATTTCAATAGGCGGTTCTATAATCAATTTGTGCTTTAGCCAGCTTTCAAACCAATTTTTACCCGTTAAAACATCTTCATCAATTTCTTTATACTGCCAACTTTTTATAACAAGGTCATTTTCAAGATTATAAAGAGCTTTTTCGAGCCTATTTCTAATAGATTGAGGTCGTTTATTTTCTTTTTCGTCCCTAATTTGACTTAACAAAGTTCCAACCGTTAAAGGAACAAGAAAATCCGCATTATTTTGTCTGCTCCGCCAAATCCATGCCAGATAGTTTCCGATTCTTTTTTCCCAAAAATTTCTGTAATAATCATACTCGGATACTTTTTTATGGATTAAGCCTGTTTTTGCAGCCGCTCCACTGAGGGTTAAAGCTAAAACTTCTCCTGCTTTTACATAAAAATAATAATCTTTGTTTTCAGCTTTTTTTATGTAAATTAGCGGGCTTTCTCCGCTAAAAACCTCATAATTTCTTTTTCCATTATTATCAATTACTGGAATATAAGTATTTGAAATATTAATTTTTAAATTAGCGAGTATTTCCAGATGCTCTAAAATTTCTTTACGCTGAGAATCCTTATAACCGCCTCTCAAACCTTTTTGATTTTTGCTGGCTTTTTTGCCGCGTATAAATAACAAATCATCAATACTCAAAAAGACTTCTCCATCTGTCTTTTTAGATTTTTCCATAAGAATATGCACTATTCCGTTTAATACATCGACAGTTAAATCATTCATTTTTGAAAGTTGGCTTATAATTTGATGATCTATTTCTTTATTTATTTCGTTGTCTGGTTGCAAAGAATGGGTAGAAAAAGCAGAAGTAGCTTCCGAAGAACTAGCTTTGCCATTCTGTGC
Source organism: bacterium (assembly GCA_037147175.1). Taxonomy (NCBI): domain Bacteria; species bacterium. The sequence continues at coordinate 11,944 of JBAWVS010000024.1, read as the reverse complement.
TAAAAAATCATTCTCGGAAAGCTGTGCTTTTTTAAAAACATAACAGCCTGTATTTGTAACTTTTTTAGCAATAACGTCGTTTTCTCCGATAAAAATTTTATCATTCTGTGAAGTCATCAACCTTCGCAATTCTTGCATAAACGGCGCTGTAGCGAATTTTAAATAATCGGGAATACAATTTATAGTCTTTTGCATACAAGGTCTTTGGGCTTTATTTATTTGAGGCTGGAGTTTAGACCAAATTAACTCAAATAAAATATTCATGTCTTTTAACTCAGAAGTTTTTAAATTTTCAAAATCTATCTTTATTTTTAATTTAATACTGCTTTCATTTAATAAATTATAATTTATAAACGCTTTACCGGAAATTACATTTCCCTTTTCAAAATTTACAGCATAATTTTTGGAAGCTAAAAATTTATTTTTCCTGACTAAAGAAGTAACGTTAAGATGGTTTTTTTCAAAATCACTTAATATATAAGTAAAATCACATTCAGGATGCTCAAAAGATGGCTTTATTTTAATATCCTTTAAAAATTCAGATGCCGCCACGCAAAAACAAAAACAGCCCAACGCTTGAGCAATAATATTAGTTATTTCAAAACCATCAGGTTCCTCTTTAAAAGTCTTTAAATATTCTTCAATCGGAAAACTTATTATTTTAGAATCATTATCAGAAAGAATGCTCGTTAAAATTGAAACATCATCACTTTCAATTTTTTCACTTCCGCTTTTCAAAATGTAACTGTCCATTCACTCCAGCCTCTATATTAAAATTTTTTATAACAAATAACTACCCTTAGCAATAACAAAAAACATGTTATATCTATATCAATATTTATTATAAAATATCAGTTAAAGTTTTTCTACAAATTTTTTTAAAATTAAATAAAATAAGAACTAGCCATATTTTAATTAATGTCATATAATTTAAATCAGAAATGTTGAAGTTAAAAAAATAATTTAAAAACAGTATATTAATTAATTTTATTTAACTTTATAATTTATGTATATTTGATACTAAAATTATAATCCATTTGTAAGAAGTATAATATTAATCGAAAGGGAAAATCATGCACAGTTCAAAAAAAGGTTTCACACTTGCAGAGGTTCTTGTAACGCTGGCAATTATCGGTGTAGTAGCTGCTTTAACTATTCCGACACTTATTCAAAGTACCAACAATGACAAATACAAAGTCGGTCTAAAAAAGACTATTGGAACACTAAATCAGGCATTGATGTCAGTTTCCGTTGATGGAACAACTATTCCAACTGCAGGTGAGACAGGCGCTGCGCTGGTAACTCTTCTTAAAGATTCTTTAAACATATTAACTATCAATTCTGATACAATATGGCTATCTGACGGTACAAAAATAACATTCGTAGGAGCCAATGGTTGCGCTTTAATAACCAACTCAGCTCCATTTACGAAGGCGGCTACCCAATGTTATGCTGTTGTTGATGTAAACGGAGATAAAGGTCCTAATAAGGGCGCTACAGGTACTACTTTTAACGATGTATACGTACTTGGTGTCTCGGCAAACGGTATAGTTCCTGTAGGAGGATTAGATTCTGCTTTCGCCCTTCCTGCTAATTTCATGAAAGATGTTAATGGAGCAACTATTGCCGCTCCTGGTATTCCGTATACAGATAACCCTGTCCCTGGAAATGCTTCTATAAACGTTGTTACAGGCGGTACAACATAGATTTAGCATAAATCTGATTTTCTGAATCAAAATAAAAAAAGAGTAAGAAATATGAAAATTTCTTACTCTTTTTTATAAGATGATGTATAATTTTTATATTAAATTAATTTTCAAAATAGTATAGTACGCAAAGGGAGCATCATGCCCGATTCAAAAAAAGGTTTCACTCTTGCAGAAGTTCTTGTAACTCTGGCAATAATCGGCGTAGTAGCTGCCATAACTATTCCGACACTTATTCAAGATACAAATAAAGACAAATACAAGGTAGATATAAAAAAGACTACCAGCGTTCTAAATCAAGCATTAATGACAACTTCGATAGATGGAGCAACTATTCCAACTGCAGGAGAGACAGGTGTTGCGCTGGTAACCCTTCTTAAAGATTCTTTAAATACATTAAAAATCAATACGGCGGGTGACACAATATATTTAGCGGACGGTACAAAAATAACCTTTGTAGGAGCCAACGGTTGCGCTTTAATAACAAGTGTTACTCCTTTTACAGCAGCGGCTACACAATGTTATGCTGTTATTGATGTAAACGGAGATAAAGGTCCTAATTTTGGATCTACCGGGACTATTTTTAAAGATATATATGTACTTGGTGTCTCGGCAAATGGCGTAGTTCCGGCAGGCGGGTTAGATACAGCCATAACTCTTCCCGCTAATTTCGTTAAAGATATTAATGGAGTTGATATTACTTCTCCTGGTATTCCTTACCCCGTAACCATTACCCCGGGAAATGCTTCTCTAAACGCTATTACAGGCGGTACAACATAGATTTAGCATAAATATGGTTTTCTATAGTAGCGTATTTTCTTTTTGTCTTGCTAAGTGAAACGAAGCATCCGTCCATTTGAGAATCAAGTCTATAAGCTTAATTAACTCGAATTGTTACGGAAATTAATCAACCTGTCATTGCGAAGGGTACCCGCTTTTTTGATTAATTATCAAAAAAGGAGGGGGCAGCCAAAGAGTTGACGTGGCAATCTGTTTTGGCTATTAATTGGATAGATTCTCACGCTCCCGTTGGTCGCTCAGAATGACAATACCTATATTCATGCTTATTTTCGCTAACCAGTAATTCGAGTTAATTAGACAGATTCTTCGGCTTTGCCTCAGAATGATATCTTTATGTTTTTACTTGATAGATTGCAATTTAGTATTACTATTTAATATAATAATGTAGTGTTCTTGGTTATCGGCTAATAATTTAAAATGAAAAGGTATTAAAACATTATGTCTGAATTAAAACATGTTTATATTTCTGAAATAGCAAATTATGAAGGTCAAGATGTCTGCTTAAAAGGCTGGCTTTACGGCAAAAGATCCAGCGGCAAACTGCATTTTCTCCAGATAAGAGATGGCAGCGGAATTATTCAGGCGGTCATATTTAAAGGAGATGTTTCTCCTGAAACTTTCGAAATTGGGGACAAAATTTCACAAGAAACCTCTATCGAAGTTTACGGAACCGTTAAAGAAGACAAAAGATCAGCCATAGGCTTTGAAATCGGGGTTAAAGACATAAAAGTCGTAGGAGAATCTCATGACTACCCGATAACCCCTAAAGAACACGGTGTTGCTTTTCTTATGGAAAACAGACACCTCTGGCTGCGCTCCCCAAGACAACATGCAATAATGAAAATAAGAAATGAAATTATAAACGCTGTAAGAAATTATTTTAATAATAACGGGTTTTTACTTGTAGACGCACCTATCTTTACGCCTGCTGCCTGCGAAGGAACCACAAACCTGTTTGAAGTGAATTATTTTGATGAAAAAGCATATTTAACACAAAGCGGTCAGCTTTATATGGAAGCAGCAGCAATGGCTTTCGGAAAAGTTTACTGTTTTGGTCCGACTTTCAGGGCAGAAAAATCAAAAACAAGAAGACATTTAACGGAATTCTGGATGGTTGAACCTGAAATGGCTTATTTTGACCTGCAAATGGATATGGATTTAGCTGAAGATTTTGTTGAATACGTTGTTCAGCAGGTTGTAACAAACAGAAGAAAAGAACTTGAAATTCTTGAAAGAGACGTGTCAAAACTGGAAAATATTAAAAAACCTTTCCCCAGAATCACCTATGACGAAGCTATTCAAATTCTTAAAGATGCAGGCAAAGAAGTTGAATGGGGCGATGATTTCGGCGGCGATGAAGAAACGGTTATTTCCGAAAAATTCGACCGCCCAATTCTTATTCACAGATACCCTGCCGAATGTAAAGCTTTTTACATGAAACAAGATCCCGAAAACGCTAAACTTGCTCTTTGTGTTGATATGATTGCTCCTGAAGGCTACGGAGAAATTATAGGCGGCGGACAAAGAGAAGAGGATCTTGATGTTCTTCTCGGAAAAATAAAAGAACATAACCTTCCTGAAGAAGCTTTTGACTGGTATTTGGACTTAAGAAAATATGGAAGCGTTCCGCATTCAGGATTTGGATTGGGAATTGAAAGAACAGTAAGCTGGCTTTGCGGACTACATCACGTACGTGAAACTATTCCTTTTGCAAGACTTATGGATAGAATTAAACCTTAAAATTTTATAAAAAATTGCAAAAAAAAGACAGTTTATAAAACTGCCTTAAATCCTCCGATGAAAATCGAGTGTGAAAACCGGAATAAAGACTATCCCCGGCATTGACCTCATTCTCTAATTATCTAGTAGCGCCTCGTTGTTTAATAAATATAATGTTTTGTAGATAGTGTGTTGTGTGTGTTTTATCCTTGTACATATATAAAAACACCGGTATTGAAAAAATTGCTATTTTCTATATATTTTATAGATATTACGGTTAACATGTCGTAACATTAAGAGGGTTCAAATGGCTAAAAGAGAATGGATCATTTGCGGTAATTGTATTTATTTTGATAAGTGTCCCTCAGGTAAAGCAAAGTTGATAAATGTTGCTAGAAATTCAGCTGTATATAATGAGATTGGATGCTATGATTATGAACAAGTCAGCCCAAAACAAATGAAATTGTTATAAGGAGAAGGTTTTATGCTTATAAAAATTATTTTAGGAATAATAGCTATAGTATCAGGATTAACTGCTCTGAAGGAGTTTCATTCTATTAGTTCCATGCAACAAATTCACTCAGCTTTTAATTCTTTGATTTTTGTTGTCTGCTTGGGATTTATAAATATTTCTCCGAAAAAGAATGAATCAGAAAATAAAAAAATTAATAAAGTAAAAAAAGCTCAATTTACTAATCGAGCTTTATAAAAAATTTCTCTGAATTTTTTGAAGACTTAATAAAGCCGTATAAGTTGGCAAAACATAAAGTTTTTCTTCTTTTTTTACATCAAAAAGGGATTTTTCCAGAGCTTTATTTATGTCTTCAATTATAATTATATTTTCTGACTTGATTCCCGCATACTTTAATCTTACCGCCATATCAGAAGCTCTTACTCCGCTGACGATTACAGTTTTATTGTAAGTTGAAAGAAGCTCGAAATTTGCATCCCAAAGCCATGAAACATCTCTCCCGTCAGCATAATTATCATTTATGATAATTAAAAGTCTGCCGTTAACATCATCTTTTACTGTTCTTAAGACTTCTGTTGCTCCTATCGGGTTTTTAATAAGCTGAATAAGTACTTTCTTGCCTTTCATGCAAAGTGTTTCCGCTCTGCCAAAAATTGTCGAATAATTTTCAATTCCCTGCCTGATATTTTCGGCACTTATTCCGATATTAAGAGCCATAGTTATGGCAGAAAGAGCGTTATAAGCATTATAAAGACCCGGCATTCTTATATTAATACTGAATTCTTCATGATATTGCGAGTTTATTATTATTTTTGAGCTGTTTACGTCAATTATGGCTTTTGCAGACACTTGCGGTATCGGTCTTTTATTTCCGCATGTACAATAAAAATGCCCCAGATGCCCGTAAAAAATTTTTTCATAATTATATCTATTACCGCATTTGCAATTTGTAGTTTCCTGCGGAGAATTTATAGCTTCGTCCTGATTAACAAATTTTATATCTTCAAACCCGTAAAAAATACGGCTTTCCGAAAAATCTTCGCCTAAAGATGAAACTATAGGATCATCGGCATTTAAGAGTAACTTCGGAAGTTTTGTTTTTGGGGAATTAGTCAATTTTTCCACAGAAGCAAAAGTTTTTTCTATTGCTTGATCAATTTTTTTCGCGGTAGTATTCAATTCACCGTATCTATCAAGCTGGTCTCTGAATAAATTGGTAACAAGTATAACATCAGGTGTAAATTCATCAACAGCTTTAACAAGATAAGCTTCATCAATCTCTAAAAGACAATTATCGGGATTTAATTCGGCAAAACAACTGCTCTTGCTCACAACAGCTGTTGTGATGCCGGTAAGCATATTCGCCCCTCTTTTGTTATGTACGGCTTTTCTCCCGTCCGCTTTAAGTATTCCCGCTATAAAACCTGATGTTGTAGTTTTTCCGTTTGTTCCCGTTACAACAAGAATCTCTTTTTTTGTTTGTTTAACAAGATAAGAAAGTATATCAGGAGAAAGTCTCCTTGCTATCTTGCCAGGTAAATTCGTTCCTGCTCCGCCTCCTGATAATTTTATGAGTTGTACAAGCAGTTTTGTAAAGGGTATTGATATAAAATAAGATAATTTTTTCTTCATAAATATATTATATGTGAAATAAATGGATATATCTTTATAAAGCTTTTTTATTTTAGTTAATAAAATATTCTGCTGAATCATACGTACAAAAACTGCCATCCAGAAAAAGAATGACAGTTTTAAAGAAGAATTAAACTTTTTTTAATAATTTTAATCCTTAACTATTCTTGGGTTTAATCCATTAATTTGCAATAATTCAAATAAAGTTTTTTCGTCCCTTCCATTATTAGGATTTCCCGGTCTACTAAATGCTAAATCTATTTTAGCAGTGTCCTTCTTATTTTGAAATGTTGCAACATCACAACTATGACCATTATCACCCATAATTCTTTTATACTCATCATCGTTATTGAGTTTTGCTTCTTTTTGATTATATTCATTAGTTGGAGGATGAGGTCTATCATACTCAATCGCTTTAAACGCTAATTTGGGTTGCAAAGATCTTACTGACATTAACATAATTTTTCCTTTCGTTTTTATTTTTTAAATTAAATTATTTTCCATACTTATATAAATCTCGTGAACAAAAAAGTTGATACAAATTTGTTTGTTTTTTAACAATTTGTTACAATTAAAGAACGAAAAAAATACTATAATAAATAAAGTTCGTTTTTATAAAGTGAAAACGTAAAATATGTTAGACTATTTACTACAAAATTTGAATCAAAATAAAATAAGTTGAAATTATGATACAAAATCACATTATTATCTTTGGAATGATAGAGTTATTAACATTCGTTCTTATTATTTACCTTATTATCAGAGCAAATATAATGGTAAAACTGCTTCAGCAGGAAGTTGACGAATTACATTTGTGCTTGCCTCTGATTATAAGAGATATAAGAACTGATTTAATAAGCTTCAATGCCGAATTGTCCGAACATCTTTATATTGAACCTATTTCTCCTCAAAAACTGGGTTTTATAATCGGGCAAATTTTTACGGAAATTATTTTATTTAGAGTTAAAACCTTAAAATTTGGCAAAAAATTTTTTATCTTGTCGACAATTTTAAAAGCTTTAAATATTAATAAATTATTAAAACCCTTATTTTTATTTAAAACTATAAGATAATTATTTAAATACGTGTTTATAGATTATATAATTGGAGGACACAAATGTCAGGAAAATCAGAAAATGCACTATCTTTCGGAATAGGAACACTCGTAGGCGTTCTGGCCGGAGTTGTTGCAGCAATTTTATTCTCTCCAAAGTCAGGTGCAGAAATGAGAAAAGATTTAACAGTTGCTGCTAAAAAAATCATTACGGAAAAAACCCCTAAAATAATTTATACCAATAAAATAAATTCGGATGCGATTGTAAGGCTTCAATATACAATTGAATCCCAGTTCAACAAAGTTATTGATTCAATAAAAGCGGGCAGAATGGCTGCCGCCAAAAAAAGAGAAGAACTGGAATCTGCTTATAAATACTTATAGACATCAGAGAAAGAATGAGCTTATAAATACGAAAATTAATCATTTCCGCTATTAACGCTCCTTCATCGCAAAGGAGAAACAAATTGGAAAATTTACATCAACCGCTGGAGTTTTTAATTTATACATCAGTAGTTTTAATTATTATAACTGGTGTATTTCTGATAAAACTTCTTATCGATCTTTCAGGATTGGTAAACTCTTTACAGAATTTTGTTAAAGCCACACAAGAAGAGCTTGAGCCGACAATAAAAGAGATAAAAACCACACTGGTTAGCATTAATCAGCTTTCTTTAAATGTAAGCAGTCAATTAAATAATATGAATATCGGAATCAAGAAAGGAGCTAAAGCTTTTTTAGGGGCGAGCGCTATTATAGGCAGCCAGGCAAAAGAAGTCGGCAAATACATCGGCAAAAACCTTCTTTCAGGTTTTTACTTATTATTAAGCCGCAAAAAATAATTTTTTTTAAAGTTTTATAGTTTTCAAAAGGAGATTAAATTATGAGTTTAGGAAAATTTCTGGGCGGTTTTGTATTCGGAGCTGCTTTTGGCGGGGTTCTGGGACTTCTTCTTGCGCCGCATTCCGGTGAAGAGACCAGAGAACTGCTTCTCGACAAAACAGAAGAAGTTTGTAAAACTTCTGAAGATTCTATCAAAGACCTTCAAACAAAAGCAAATCATGTAATGGATAATATTCAGCAAAAAGGCGATGAACTGTTTAACAAAGTACAGGACTTAATCAAACAGCAACGCGGTGAAGCATAAGAAATTAAAATTATTATAAAGACTAAAGCCTCCATTTTAATTATGGAGGCTTTAGTCTTTATAGTTTAAACAAACGATGAAGTTAATAATAGATAATTTATAATTTTAATAGCATATGTTCAAAAAATCGGGGAAGAGAAAACAATGACAATATCACTTCAGGGGGTATCTGCGCAAGATACTAATACTGTTAATCAACAAAAAATACAGGATTTTAAAGACGGAAAGATTAACATTACGAAAAAAGATTTGGGCAATATCTTATCCGGCGAAATAACTCAAGGACAGGATCCTTCTTCTGACCTTATGGGGATAATTGATTCCTACGACAAAATAGACAAAAACGGTGACGGAGTGAGCTATAAAGAATTTACCACTTATAAAAGTACACCCGCAGGAATGTTAAGCAGTCTAGGCTTGTCTTCAACCTCTGTAAACAACTCGATAAACTCAAGTTTGCTAAGTTATTTGAACAATTCAAACACTTCAACATCCTCTCAACAATCCAGCCTTCTTAATTCAGGGTTATTTGGCGGAAATTCATCTGACAGTTCTACTCTTTTAGACTCTTCTTCCTCATATCTGGATAAGTTAAAACAAAGTTATGGATTATCAAACAGTGAAACCAGCGGAAAAACTTTAAGCATTGCAGATTATCTTTCCTGAAAATCATCTTAATATATTCAAATGATGATTTTATCAGAATTATTATTATAATGATGCTAAAGAAAGAATATTTAACCTGCAAAGGGAACGATAAATGAATTTTTTCGAAAAAATATTTAAAATATCGTCCGGGACTTATCCGGCTGCAACTTCTAATACTTACGTAGATAGTACTTATTTTGGGTCTACAAGTACAAGTATGTCTAAAGAGCAGCTTTCTGCCTTTAATACACAGTTAATATCGATGGGACTGACCAAACCTGCCGGTATTGAAAATATGATTCAGGATTTTGATGCGGCAGACTCCGACCATGACGGAAAATTAACTTCAGCTGAAGTAAAAGCTTATCTTGTAAGTAAAGGATTCCTAGCTTCAACAACAGAAACAACCACAACAACTTCTGCTAATAATTCTAAAAACTTATTATTAAATGTCATCAGCAAGCTGACAGCCATGCAAAATAATAATTCAAAGTTTTACTAAAGAGCCACCTAAATGCTGTGAATAATTTTAAATCTTTCTGTAGCAATTTTTTTTCTGTATCTTTGTTCTTTTAAAAGAGTATCAATGATATCTCTGTAGCATGAAGCAATTTTGAAAGAATCTTCGGTTTTTAAATATCTATAACACTGTTTTAATGTCTGTTTTGCGTCTTCATATTTTTTTAATTTGATTAACAACGCTATTTTTTGGTCATATAAAGAAGGAAGCAAATCTTTATCTTTTGCGGTAATGTTCTTAAAAGCTTTTTCACAACAGGCAAAAGCTTCTTTTACTTTGCCTAAAACATCAAGGGTATTTGCTTTTGAGCCATGTGCTTCAGCAGAAAAAGGATCAAGACTCAGCGCTTTTTCAAAACATTCAAGAGCTTCATTATCTTTATCTATACAGAAAAAAATGTTTCCTTTTAAAATCAAGGCTTTAACATGATTAGGTTCAATTTCAAGCACTCTGGTTAGTTGTTCAATGGTTTTTTCGTAATCTCTGAAATAAATAAAATTATCACTTGCTTCACGAACCAATTTTTCTGCTTCTATATTAAAAATTTTTTTTACAGGTCTTAGTTTTACATCATTATTATTACTTAATAAATTCATCATTTAACTAATTTCCCCAACCTCCGAAACGACTTAATATAATAATACTAAAAATCTTTTTATATCAAAACGATTCATAAAAAAATTGACTCATGATAAAGTAGGCAATTACTTTAATTCGGAGATAAGCTATTTCTTAATCATGCTTGCCGTTTTGGTTTTAAACCTGTCATCATGCTTAAAATCAGATTTCATGCATGAAAAAACTTTTTTAAATTCAACTTAACGCTTTGTAATATAGCTATATTAAGCACTATACAAAAACATGCATAATTCTCATGGAGCATGACTTTTGAGGTTATTGATCATGAAGGTGTTGAGTAAAACTTTTTTAAGTTTTTTTATTTAAAACAAATTAGCTTCGCTTAATACTAATTACACATTATTGCCTCTAATTAATCAAAATTTTTTATCCCAAGGTATCCAGCCGTCTTTCTGAACAAGATTTTTCTCTTGAGGAGAGTAACAATTTTGACTTAAACAAGTCTAGATGGGGTATTTCTTCCCTTGCCTTTTGAATTCGATAACTCACAGGAGTAATAAACTTATTGTCGATTTTTAAATCAGAATGCATCTTTCCCCTTATCTATAAGTGCTTTTAGTAGGTAATAATAACAGGTCTTTATAACTTTGAATAAAATTCAGGGTTATATTTTAACAATCCAAATTGCCCTTTAATTAATTAAAAACATCGGACTTTAAAAAATTGCCTTTTTTAGAATAAATTAGTTCTTAATAAATAATTTATTCATTAAGCACTATACAAAAACATGCATAATTCTCATGGGGCATGAGTTTAGGGGTTATTGGCCATGAAGGTGTTGAATAAAAATTTTTTAAGATTTTTTATTTAAAAAGGCAATTTCTGTCTCTTTATTGTTTTTATAAACATAAGGGGTGTCGGGTAAAAAGAGGAGAGAAATCATGGGCTTTGAGATTGGTGGACAAGGTCTTAACAAAACAGCTTTTATTAACGGAAATGTTGGAAAATACGGATGTGTTGATCAAAGTGATTCAGATGACCTCTTAGAAAACAGTTCAATATTTGGTGCTTTTAAATATGGGGCAAATGCTTTAGACGAGCCAGTATTATCTATACGCAAAAAAATTTACTTACGGCTTGAATTGCCTGAATCAAAAAAAATACCACAGATTAATACTTGTGAAACAAAACAGTCTGACATAAAAAGTATTAACGCTGTAAATAACATTCCTTTAGCGGAAAACGTAAATTTGGAAAATTCATTACTGGGGAAAACAACAATAGGTCATGGTGGTAATGACGCAGCACTCGAAGTAAGTACAAAAGTAAAAATTACCAAAGATTCCTTCTCTGTTTACCAGTCCATTCATGCTGGCGTTAAAAAAGATAATGACAGTTTGCAAATTACCAATACAACAGGAATAGAATATCAGAACGAAAATGGAATAGGGGTAAATATTAGTAGTACATACGGCGCTGGCTCAAAAAATAGCTTAAACTTCCAAGCAAAAATAGGCGATGAAAGAATGAATGCCTCTGTTGATTACTCTAAAAACAGCCCGAGAGGTGACGAAGCAAATTTAAGTTTAGGATATTCACCTAAAAAAGGGGTAAATCTAAATGCTGGATATTCCACTGCAGGAGGAAATGGTCATTTTTCCACCGG